>CAZKER010000331.1:0-9458 GCA_964551845.1 uncultured Cyanobium sp. | reverse complement strand
GGTGGCGGCGGTGCTGAACGGGGATCCGGTGCCCGCGGTTGGGAAGACCGCAGCTACGGCGCCGGCAATCCTGCTGGTGGCGACAGCTTCGATGCTGGACGCACCCGCCGCCGCCGCAGTGGCGGTGGCGATAGCGGTGGTGGCGACTTCTACGGCGGCGCCGAGGGCTAGTAGCCCTGCTCCGCCAGGGCCAGGGCCGCGGCCTCCAGCACGCCAGCGTCCGCGTCCCTTTCCCCTGCTTTTTCGCTGAGTTGCTGGCGCCAGCGTTTGGCGCCGCTCACCCCCTCCACCACATGCACTAGATGGCGGGCGATGGGCCACAGCCGCCCGCCCCGACTGCGCCATTGCTCGGCGTAGGCAACCAACCCCCCCACCACGCTGGAGGCTGTGGCCAGCGGCTGGCTGTCGTCGGCGTAGATCTGCCGATCCACCTGCTTCCACTGGAGGGGATGGGCATAAGCGGCCCGACCCACCATGGCCCCGTCGACTAGTTCGAGTTGCTGCACGCAGGCGTCGAGGCTTTCCAGACCGCCGTTTAACTCGATGCTCAGTTGCGGTCGATCGCGCTTGAGGGCGTGCACCACGTCGTAGCGCAGGGGTGGGATCGTGCGGTTCTGTTTGGGATCGAGCCCCTCCAGCCAGGCTTTGCGCGCGTGTACTGCAAACCGTTGGGCCCCCGCTGCCGCCACCGCATCCACGAAGGCCAGCAATTCGGCGTAGGAGTCGCGCTCATCAATGCCGATGCGGTGTTTCACCGTTACCGGGAGGGGGCAGGCCTCAGCCATGGCGGCGACACAGCGGGCCACCTGGTTGGGGTCGGCCATCAGACAGGCCCCAAAGCGGCCTTTTTGCACCTTCTCGCTGGGGCAGCCCACATTCAGGTTGATTTCGTCGTAGCCCCATTCCGCCGCCAGGGCAGCGGCCTCAGCCAGCAAGCCAGGATCGTCGCCGCCCACTTGCAGGGCTAGGGGTTTTTCGATCGGATCGAAGCCCAGTAGGCGCTCCAGCCGGCCCCCCGGTGCGCTGGCATCGGGTTCTTGCCTGGCGTGGTGCAGGGCCTGGGCCACCACCATTTCGGTGTAGAGCAGGCTGCGTCGGCTGACCTGGCGCATCAGCACCCGGAAGTGCCGATCGGTGTAGTCCATCATCGGGGCCACACTGAAGCGATAACTGGCTGGATCGATCTGGCCCATCTCCCCATGCTGCCAATTCATGCTGCCGTTGTAGTGGCCGGCGGTGGTGCCGCCGGCTTCATGGCCGCCATCTGTGCTGCTGAGGCGGGCGTTGGCGATATCGCACTGCTGGAAGCCACCACCGAGCCATTGCACAAGGTGCTGATCAGTGGCGGTGGGCGTTGCAATGTCACCCATGCCTGCTGGGATCCTCGGGCGCTGGTGGGGCACTACCCCCGGGGCGGCCAGGCCCTGCGCGGGCCCTTCTCCCGATTTGCTAGCGGTGACGCTGTGGCCTGGTTTGACGCCCATGGCCTGGAGCTGGTGGAGGAGCCGGATGGCCGCTTGTTTCCCCGCTCAAACCGTTCGGAATCAGTAGCAGCCACCCTGCGCCGGGCGGCCCTGCGGGCTGGGGTGCAGCTGCACACGGGGGTGAGCCTGCAGCAGGCGGCTGCCGCTGCCGCTGGTGGCTTTGAATTGCTTGTCCGTGGCGGCCGGGCGATCAGAGCCGATCGGCTGGTACTTGCCACCGGCAGCCATCCCAGCGGCCGCCAGTTGGCTGCGGCCTTGGGCCATGGGGTAGTACCGCCGGTGCCGTCCCTATTCACCCTGGCTTTGGCCGGCGATCCCCTGCTCGAGCTGGCGGGAGTGGTGATGGATCCGGTGGAGCTGGCTTTGCACCTGCCCCAGGATCCCCAGGCTGCCAGGGCTTCTAAGCCTTTTCGCCAGCGGGGACCAGTGTTGATCACCCACTGGGGACTGTCCGGTCCGGCCACCCTGCGCTTGACGGCCTTTGCTGCCCGGGCCCTAAAGGCCAGCGGCTACCGGGGGGAGCTGCTAATCGATTGGAGTGGCGGCCTGTCTCAGCAGGAGCTTGAGGGGTTGTTTGCCGAGGCCAAGCGAGACCAGGCCAAGCGGCAACTAGCCAATTGGCGCCCTTGGCCGGCACTCAGCCGGCGCCTGTGGCTGGCCCTGTTGCAGCGTCACGGGGTGGACCCTCAGCAGCGCTGGGCCGACTTGGCCAAGCGGCACCAGCAGCTACTGGTCTCGGCGCTGCGCGACACCCGGCTGGCTATTACCGGTCGGGGCCCCTTTGGCGAAGAATTCGTAACTGCTGGGGGCATTCCCCTCGGGGAGGTGAATCTCGCGACGATGGAGAGCCGTCAGCAGCCTGGGCTTTATCTGGTGGGTGAGCTCTTGGATGTCGATGGAGTGACTGGGGGATTTAACTTTCAGCACTGCTGGAGCAGCGGCTGGCTGGCTGGCCAGGCCCTGGCGGCTTGAAAGCCCACCTAAAAATTATTTGATATTTTCAAAAACGGCAAACATAGGCAGATACATTGCCAGAAGAATTGATCCCACTATCCCACCTACTAATACGATCATGGCAGGCTCCAGCATGGAGGTGAGTGCCTTGACGATCGCCTCAACCTCATCTTCATAGAAATCGGCAACTTTGGACAGCATGGCGTCCATTTCACCAGTTTCCTCGCCGATTGAGAGCATGCTGATTGACATATCAGGAAAGACGTTCATCTGGCCCAGGGATACGCTCAAGGGAATTCCTTGAAGCACATCTTCGCGGCTGTTGCTGATTGCGTCTGAAATGATGGAGTTGTTGGTGATCTCTCGCACAATGTCCAGAGATATTAGGATTGGCACCCCAGCTTTCGTCAGTGAGCTGAATGTTCGGCAAAACTGGGCTGTGGCCGTTTTTTGAATCAATTCGCCAAACAGGGGAAGTTTGAGGATTAGGGCATCCACTCGGCGACGGCCGATCGGTGTGGCATAGAACCTTCTAAATAGATAGGCGAAAAAAATTAACCCTAGAAGCAGAAAGAGCGAAAAAGTTGACCGCAATAGGCTGCTGAGATCCACCATAATTTGGGTGAACCACGGGAGGTCGGCACCCAAGCCATCAAAGATTTCAGCAAAGGTTGGAATGAGAAAAATTGTCATTCCCAGAAAAACAGCAACAGCGATGACCAGCACTGCTACCGGATAGCCCAGGGCGCCTTTGATTTGATTTTGTAACTTGGCGTTGTCTTCTAGTAACTTGGCAAGCCTTCTAAGGGATTCATCGAGAACGCCACCGGCTTCGCCGGCTTCCACCATGGCGATACTCAGCTTGTCAAATACCTTGGGCCAGCGACGCAGCGCTTCACCCAAGGACATTCCTTGGTTTACCTCTAGGCTTACCGACTGCAGAGCACGTTTGAACAGAGGCATTTTTTGTTGGGATGCCATCAGGTCGATGCTGCGGATGATGGGTACACCGGCATTGACGAGAGCTGCCATCTTGCTGGCAAATACAGCTTTCTCTTTGATGCCCGGCTTGGTCTCCAGCAGTTCGTTCAACCGGGAGAACCTCAGCTTGTCGTGCAGTTGTGTCGCTGCACTTGAGCTCCTAGCCGTTGCCTTTGGTTTGATTTTGATTTCGGTGGCTCGGATTCCCCGCAGGCGCAGGCTGCGTTTAGCCTGGATCAGATCGGCTGCCTCAATGTTTACCAGCGCTGTATTACCCTGGCGATTGATATAGGTTGCGACAAAATATGCCATGGCTCAGGGGATCGCTGAAGCTCAGCTCAGTTGCGTCACAACGCGTTTGAGTTCCTCGGGCCTGGATGTTTTTAGTAGGGCCTCGTCCATGCTTACTTGATGGCTTAGTACTAGATCGCCAAGTGCTTTCTCCAGGGTTTGCATGGAGAGCTGGCCACCGGTCTGGATCTGGGAGTAGAGCTGGGCCGTTTTTCCTTCCCGAATTAGGTTGGCGGTGGCCGGCGTGTTGATCATGATTTCCTGAGCCATCACCCGACCAAATTGTCCTGGGCTTGGATTGCGGCGCTTGCATAGGGTCTGGGCGAAAACTGCCACGAGACTGCTGCTCAGTTGCACGCGAATCTGTGTTTGCTGGCTTGCAGGGAAGACATCCACCATGCGGTCCACCGTCTGAGCTGCGGAGCTGGTGTGTAAAGTGCCTAAAACTAAATGACCAGTTTCAGCTGCTGTAATCGCTAACTGGATCGTTTCCAAGTCCCGTAACTCCCCGACAAGAATTACGTCTGGATCTTCGCGTAATGCCGCTCTTAGAGCATTGGCAAAACTTCGAGTGTCGTCATTAAGTTGCCGCTGGTGAATTATACTCTTGAAAGACTTATAGGTGAACTCGATTGGATCTTCGATAGTAAGAATATGTTCGCTGCGCGTTTGGTTGATGTGCTCCAGCATGGCAGCAAGGGTAGTTGTTTTGCCTGAGCCGGTGGGTCCAGTTACTAGAATTAAACCCTTCGGCATGCGGCTCATTTCCTCCACAATTGGAGGCAATCCGAGCTCTTGCAAGGTAGGTATGTTGCTGCCAAGGGCCCTAAGACATGCGGCATAGGTGCCGCGCTGGCGATAAACATTTACCCGGAAACGGGCGACACCTTTAAGGCCGTAGGCGCAGTCTAGTTCCCAAGTTTGTTCAAGTTGTTTGCGTTGGGAATTATTGAGCATTGAGAAGATCAGCTTGTTGCAAGCTTCTTCAGTAAAAGATTCATCCTGGAGGGGCCTTAGTTGGCCATTGAAACGCCCGAAGGGTTGTAATCCTGCGCTGATGTGAAGATCGCTGCCACCATCTGCCACCAGCTTGGTCATTAGGTCTTCGATCTGCGCGGCCATGGGATGCTCAGCGGCTGGTTAGACAGTAGGGACATTCAAGCCATTCGTCTTGTAGGCCCCCACCGCAGCAGCTGCAGGTGAGTGTGCTCAGCGAGCGCGACCTCCGTTCCGATTCGAGCCCGGAGTCGGTTAGCAACATGCGCTCTACCTCAGCCAAAGTTGTGAGTCCTTCTCGCACTAGCTGAAGTCCATAGCCTAAAAGGGTTTTCATACCACTTTCAAGGGCCATTCGGCGGATCAGGTCGGTAGTCCCTCGTTTGGCAACAGCCGCAGCAAGATTATCGTTCATTTTAAGAACTTCGTAGACGCCTACTCGCCCCTTGTAGCCAGAACCGTTGCAGGTTGGGCAGCACCCGTCCTCGTTTTTGCGTTGGGCATTCGCCCTGAAGAAGGTTACATTTGTTTCATGGCTGCCCAAAAGCCCAAATCGGCCAAGTTCCTCATGACTGGGCTGGTAGCTAATCCTGCAGTTTGCGCAGACGCGTCGCAGCAGCCGTTGGGAAATGATGCCTAGGAGAGAAGCGCTCACCATGAAGGGCTCGACGCCCATCTCGTCAAGTCTTGCGATAGCACTGGCTGTGTCGTTGCAGTGCAGGGTTGTCATCACCAGGTGACCGGTCAGTGCAGCCTCGATCGCCGTTTTAGCAGTCTCCAAGTCGCGAGTTTCTCCTACTAAGAGCACGTCAGGGTCTTGGCGCATGAATGCTCGTAGAGCCGTGCTGAAGTCAAGCCCTTTTTCACGGTTCACTTGGGTCTGAGTGATGCCGTGGAGTGTGTATTCGATTGGGTCTTCAACGGTCGAGATGTTGATGCTCGGATCGTTGCGTTCCGCTAGCAGGGCGTAGAGAGTTGTCGACTTGCCCGAGCCGGTCGGACCGGTGACCAAAATCATGCCGTAGGGCTTGGATCCCAACTCGCGCAGGGTTTTCCGGGTCTCTGAGTCGGTGATCAGGGTTTCCAGGCCGAGTTGGGTGGCACCGCTGTCGAGCAACCGCAGGCAGACTTTTTCGCCGTTGCGGCTGGGTAGGGTGCTTACACGGAAGTCCATCTTCCGTCCACGGAACATGCGTCGGATGCGGCCGTCTTGAGGTAATCGGCGTTCGGCGATGTCTAGTTCGGCCATGATTTTGATGCGTGAGGTGACAGCTGGTGTCAGGCTCTTAGGCAAGTCTTCGAAGTGTTTATGCAGTACTCCGTCTAGGCGGAAGCGGATTGCCAAGGAGCTTTCCTGGGGCTCCACGTGAATGTCACTCGCCCCCGAGGTGAGCGCCTCGATCAGGATTCGGTCCACCATGCTGATTACCGGTGAGGCCTTGGCGTTGGCTGCGTCAGCGTTCACCTCGAGGTCTTCGACGTTGGTTTCAACCTGCAGTTCGCTACCCGAGTTGTCAGGGATCTCGAGACCTTTAGTGAGTAACCGTGGAGGGCCAGGGGTTTGGTTGAGGATTGCCGTGAGGTTGCTGGCCAGGGCCAGCTTGAGATTGCTGGCGAAGCCTGCTCGCCGCAGCTCCTCGCACAGGCCCTGCCGCTGGTGGAGTGTCCAGTTGCTGGGGACGGCCACGATCAGCTGGCCGTTGGTTTCCCGCAGGGGTAGGGCTCCCATCGCGCGCCAGCGATCGGCGCTGAGCCCTTTGCCGGCCAAAAGCAGGTTTTTGTCGGCTGCCTGGAGTTCGCTCTGCTGCAGGACCGGTTCGCCTAGCAGCAGTTCCACCTCCAGGCGTTGCTGCTCCTCGCTGACGGCGCCAGGAACGGGACGCGAGCGGCTGAGAGTCATGGCGTGGCGTCAAGAGGTGCGGGCTTCCCCCGCTTGCTGGAGGTGGGCCTTGAGCATCAACATGTCTAGAAACAAATTCTCACCATGTCAGCCATGAGCGGGGACACCTCGATGAGCGGGGATAGCAATCCAGGGGTTGGAACTCCCAATTTCGGCGATTCCATCGAGACCTCGGCCAGTCCGGGCAGCACTCCTGAACAGGGCACGGCCGCTGAAGCCACGGCGGCTCAGAAATCGTCTGATGCCTCCGATCAGGTCGCTGGAACTGAAATTCCCGGTTCTGACTTGACTGGCCAGCTCGCGGCTGAGCTGGCGGCACTCAAGGCCGAGCACGAGGGCCTCAATGGCCAATACATGCGCCTGGCTGCCGACTTCGATAATTTCCGCAAGCGTCAGAGCCGTGACAGCGACGACCTGCGTCTGCAGATCACCTGCTCAACCCTGGGTGAAATCCTGCCCGTGGTCGACAACTTCGACCGGGCAAGGCAGCAGCTGAATCCCCAGCACGAGGAAGCCCAGGCGCTGCACCGCAGTTATCAGGGCCTCTACAAGCAGTTGGTTGACGTGTTCAAGCAGCTGGGGGTTTCACCGATGCGGGTGGAGGGAGAACCCTTCGATCCCACCCTGCATGAGGCTGTTTTGCGTGAACCCAGCGAAGCCCACGCTGAGGATGTGGTGATTGAGGAGTTGCAGCGCGGCTACCACTTAAATGGTCGGGTGCTGCGCCACGCTTTGGTCAAGGTGTCGATGGGGCCTGGTCCAGCTGCGGGCGCTGGCTCTTCGGTTGGCGACAACGGCCAGGCTGAGGAGCAGGGCGGCTGATGGCCGACTACTACGACTTGCTCGGCACTGCTCGCGACGCCGACCCCGACACCTTGAAGCGGGCCTATCGGCGGATGGCGCGTCAGTACCACCCGGATGTCAATAAAGATCCAGGGGCTGAAGACAAATTCAAGGAGATCGGCCGGGCCTACGAGGTGCTTAGCGATCCCCAAACCCGCGCTCGTTACGACCAGTTTGGTGAAGCGGGCTTGGGCGGCGGCGGTGCGCCCGACATGGGCGATATGGGCGGTTTCGCCGACCTGTTCGAGACCTTTTTCAGTGGCTTTGGGGGCGCGGGTCCAGGAGCTGGTCCGCGGCGTCGGGGCCCTCGTCAAGGTGACGACCTGCGCCTCGACCTCACCATCAGCTTTCAAGAGGCGGTATTCGGTATCGAGAAGGAGGTGCAGATCCGCCATCTCGAGACTTGCAGTACCTGCCAGGGTTCTGGTGCTAAGTCGGGCAGTGGCCCCACCACCTGTGGCACCTGTGGTGGGGCCGGCCAGGTGCGGCGGGCCACCCGCACCCCATTCGGCAGTTTCACCCAGGTGGCGGCCTGTCCCTCCTGCGAGGGAAGCGGCCAGGTGATCGCCGACCCTTGCAGCGCTTGCGGCGGTCAGGGTCTGCAGCAGGTGCGTAAGAAGCTGCGCATCAACATCCCAGCTGGGGTTGATTCCGGCACTCGACTGCGGGTTGCAAACGAGGGCAATGCCGGCCAGCGGGGTGGTCCCGCCGGCGATCTCTATGTATTCCTGAGCGTTCAATCCGCTTCCGGGTTGCGTCGCGATGGCATTCACATCCACTCGGAGGTGACGCTCAATTACCTCCAGGCGATCCTGGGTGACACTATTGAGGTGGACACGGTGGACGGCCAGGAGTCCTTGGAGATTCCAGCCGGCACCCAGCCCGGAGCCGTGCTCACCTTGCAGGGCAAGGGGGTGCAAAAGCTGGGCAACCCGGTGGCTCGGGGCAACCATCTGGTTAGCATCAAGGTTCAGCTGCCCACCAAGCTCAACTCTGAGGAGCGGGAATTGCTGGAGCAACTGGCGGGCTACCACACCAGCAAGGGTCATAAGCATCCCCACAAGAGCGGTCTGTTCGGGGGTCTCTTCGGTTGAGAGCCGGTTTAGTAGAAGGCGACCCAGCTGCCCAGCTCGACCTGCGCGGTATCTCTTGTCCGCTCAATTTCATCCGCACCAAGCTTGCGCTGGAGCGTTTAGCTCCTGGCCAGACCCTGCAGGTGGATCTAGACCGGGGAGAGTCCCAGCAGCAGGTGACCCAGGGGCTGGAGAGCGCCGGTCATTGCGTTGCTTGCACTGATCACCCGGAGCATGAAGGGGCCGTGCGGCTGCGGGTCCTTTGCCATGGGGGCTGAGCCCGGGCCATTGCGTTTGGCGGGGCAGGTGGTGGCTCTGCTGGCCAATTACTGCTGGGTGGAACTGGATCAGGTGGGCCCCACTGGTTTGAGTCGACTTTTGTGTACCAGGCGCACTCGTCTGGGTAAGAGCGGCCAGACCATCGCTGTGGGGGATCGTGTTTGGGTTGATGGCATCGACTGGCCCGCTGGCCGGGCGGCTGTTGCGGCCCTAGAGCCGCGGCAGAGCCTGCTCGAGCGGCCCGCCGTGGCCAATGTGGCCCTGGTGGTGGTGGTGGTGGCGCTGGCGGAGCCAGAGCTGGATCTTTTGCAGCTCACACGCTTTTTGTTGACGGCCGAGGCGACGGGCCGGCCGGTGCAGTTGGTGTTCTCAAAGGCCGATCTGGTTGCGCCTGGCGGGGTGGCCAATTGGTGCCAGCGGGCTGCAGGCTGGGGCTACGACGCTATGGCGGTGTCTACATGCAGTGGCGAGGGCCTGGAGCTGCTGCAGCAGCGCCTGGCCCAGCCAGGCATCGCGGTGCTTTGCGGACCTTCTGGAGTGGGTAAGAGCAGCGTGCTGAATGGTCTTTGCCCGGAGTTGGGCCTGCGGGTGGCGGCGGTGTCTGGGCGGCTGCAGCGGGGGCGCCATACCACCCGCCACGTGGAGCTTTTCCCCCTG
>CAZKER010000330.1:0-6167 GCA_964551845.1 uncultured Cyanobium sp. | reverse complement strand
TGCCAGTCACTGATTGGTAGTGGGCGCAGGTGACGTCTCGCTGTACTCGACAGTGCACAGATAGCGGTAGTTCCCCATCCCCACCTCAGTTTCCTGGCAGCGCTCGCCGCTGATGACAGCCCCCGGTGGAAGCTGCTGTCGGGCCCGTTCGATGGCGTTGCTTTTGTTCCAGATCGAGGATGCGGTGACGCTGCCTGCTTGGGCGGGCAGGTTCAGGAACGGAAGGGTGGCAAGTATGGCTGACACGCAAATCAATGCATGCGGATGAATGCCTGGGTAACGGGCGACAGCCATTGTGGAGACCTCAAGACTTCAAAATGACTTTTACTGCCCACCGCGCCCGCAAGCGCTTCGGCCAGCACTGGTTGATAGATCAGGCGGTGCTCTCTCGCATCGTGGCGGCCGCAGAGCTTGATTCCCGCGATCGGGTGTTGGAGGTTGGGCCGGGCCGAGGAGCCCTTACCGAGCGGCTGCTGGCCACTCCGGTGGCTGCAGTGGCTGCAGTGGAGCTTGATCGCGATCTGGTGAAGGGCCTGCAGGATCGCTTCGGCGAGCAGCCACGCTTTCAGCTCACATCGGGTGATGTGCTGGCAGTGGAGCTGCCCACCGCCAATAAAGTTGTTGCAAATATTCCGTACAACATCACCGGCCCGCTGCTGGAGCGGCTGCTGGGCAGGCTCGATCGACCGGTGGCTCACCCCTACGACCGCCTAGTGCTGCTGGTGCAACGGGAGGTAGGAGAAAGGATCCGCAGTGAGCCAGGCGCTAGTGCCTTCTCGGCTCTCAGCGTGCGCATGCAGCTGTTGGCCAACTGCCGCTCTGTGTGCGCCGTACCACCCCGCTGTTTTCAGCCGTCGCCCAAGGTGCACTCCGAGGTGATTTTGCTGGAGCCACTGCCAGTGGAGCAGCAATTGGCACCCCAGCTGGCCCGCACGGTAGAGGTGCTTTTGAAGCGCTGTTTCGCAGCTCGACGAAAAATGGTCCGCAACACCCTGACCGGGCTACTACCCGAAGCTGAGCTTGCCGGACTGGTGGAGGCAGCGGGAATCGGCCTGCAACAGCGGCCCCAAGAGATCGCGCCAGCAGCCTGGGTGGCGTTGGCGGGCGGCTTGAATCAGTTCATTCCTGCGCCAGCCGCCGCTCCTACCCATGGCTGATCTATGCGTCCGGGCTCCAGCCAAGATCAATTTGCATCTGGAGGTTCTTGGTCTGCGCCCCGATGGCTTCCACGAGCTGGCGATGGTGATGCAGTCGATCGATCTGGCCGACACCCTGCGGTTACGCCCCACTGCCGATGGCCAAATCAGCCTCCAATGCGATCGCTCCGATCTGCCCACCGATGGCAGCAATTTGATCGTCAAAGCAGGTGAGATGTTGCGCGCCCGCTCTGGCTTCTCGGAGCTTGGAGCTGAGATCGTGCTCGAGAAGCGCATACCGATCGGGGCTGGGCTGGCGGGTGGCTCCAGCAACGGGGCGGCGGCGTTGGTGGGTCTCAACACCCTGTGGGGTCTGGGCTTTAGGAGCCAGGAGCTCCACTCCATGGCGGCCGAGCTCGGCTCCGATATGCCGTTTTGTCTTGATGGCGGCACCCAGCTCTGCTTTGGCCGCGGTGAACGGCTGGAAGCCTTGCCGCCCAATGCAGATGAGAGTCCGGCCCTGCTGCTGGTCAAGCACCCTGCAGTGAGTGTCAGCACGCCCTGGGCCTATGGACTCTGCAAGCAGCTGCGCGGCGATTTCTATCTCGAATCTGAGGCCGACTTTGAGCAGCGCCGTCAGGCCCTGCGCCAGGCACCCTTGCTGCAGGCCATCATGGGCAAAGCGGCTTGGCCGCCCCTGCGCAACGACCTGCAGGGTGTGGTGGAACCAGAAGTTGAAACAGTGCGCCAGGCTTTGGACCTGCTGCGCCAGGCTGAACACACTCTGGCCGTGGCGATGAGCGGTTCGGGCCCCAGCCTGTTCGCCCTGTTCACAAGCTTGGTGCAGGCTCGCTGCGCCCATGAAGCCCTGGCTGAGCGGTTGGCACAGGGAGGATTTGAGGCCTGGTGTTGTGGCTTTAGCGATCGGGGTGTCAGCCTGATCCCGTGACTAAAACCGAACTCCCCAGCCAGCCCAGCGATCCAGCGCCCCGCAAAGGTCCGCTGAGTTTCCTGTCTGGCTCGCTCACTGCTGGTCTGCTGGCCTGGCTGGCCCTGGGTTTGAGCCAGAAACTGGTTGCTTACTACGCGCTGCATCCGCCCAGCTACGGCTCGGCGATTGCCCAGAGCATCGCCACGGCCTTGAAAACGCTGATTGTTGGCATGTCGTTTCTGGCCACCTTCAGCTTTGCCTTCATCGCCATTGGTCTGGCATTGGTGTTTGTGCGCAGCTTGGTGTCCGGTTCCGGATCGGTCCCTGCCGAGGGAGGCAAGACGCCTTAACTTTGGAGGTATGAATCCCCACGACTTGGGTCTGCTGGTAACGCTGCTGCTCCCCGGCATGCTGCTTTCCGTGCTGCTGCTCTCCACCTTTGCAGCCGGCGGCTGAGATAGGTTGGCATTTAAATGGTGCAAGCCAAAACGTGGCAGAGACGCTGCTGTTCAATGCCCTTCGGGAAGCCATCGATGAGGAGATGGCTCGAGATCCATATGTCTGCGTGATGGGTGAGGACGTCGGCCAGTACGGCGGCTCCTACAAGGTCACCAAGGATCTCTATGAGAAATATGGCGAGCTGAGGGTGCTGGACACGCCAATCGCTGAAAACGCTTTTACCGGTATGGCTGTAGGTGCGGCGATGACCGGCCTGCGCCCGATCGTGGAAGGCATGAATATGGGCTTCCTGCTGCTGGCTTTTAACCAGATCTCCAACAACATGGGGATGCTGCGGTATACCAGTGGCGGCAATTTCACCATTCCCACCGTGGTGCGCGGTCCTGGAGGGGTTGGACGCCAGCTGGGAGCTGAGCACAGCCAGCGGCTCGAGGCCTATTTCCACGCTGTGCCCGGCATCAAAATTGTGGCTGTCAGCACTCCTACCAATGCCAAGGGCCTGATGAAGGCCGCAATTCGCGACAACAATCCCGTGCTGTTCTTCGAGCACGTTCTGCTCTACAACCTCTCGGAGGACATTCCTGAAGGTGATTACATCTGTGCCCTTGATCAGGCCGAGGTGGTGAGTAGCGGATCAGATGTCACGATCCTTACTTACTCACGGATGCGCCATCACTGTCTCAAGGCTGTTGAGCAATTGGAGAAGGCGGGAGTAAGTGTAGAGCTGATCGATCTGATCAGCCTCAAGCCGTTCGATATGGAGACCATATCTCGCTCGATCCGCAAGACCCACAAAGTGATTGTAGTGGAGGAGTGCATGAAGACTGGCGGTATCGGAGCTGAATTAATCGCCCTAATCACCGAGCATTGCTTTGATGAGCTAGATGCCCGTCCAATCCGCTTGTCCTCCCAAGATATTCCCACTCCCTACAACGGCGCCCTAGAAAATCTGACCATCATTCAGCCCCATCAGATTGTTGATGCTGCCCAGCAGCTCGTCGCCGGAAAGATCTAGATATGGCTCGTCAACAGGGGTGGTTTGCCCTGATCCTTGCCTTGGCCATTGCGGCTGGGGCCCTTCTCTTCAGTTGGAACACCCCTGAGACCCCCCTAGGCCAGCGTCTTGGACTTGATCTGCGTGGTGGCAGCCAGCTCACTCTCCAGGTTTTGCCCGCCGGTGCCATCAAAAGTGTACAAAAGGAGCAGCTAGATGCTGTCAAGGAGGTGCTTGATCGACGCATAAATGGCCTGGGTGTGGCTGAATCCACATTGCAAACAGTTGGCGACGATCAGCTTGTGTTGCAACTGCCGGGGGAGCAAGATCCCACCCGCGCCGCCAACGTGCTGGGCACTACGGCATTGCTCGAGTTTCGGGCCCAAAAACCGGGTACTGAGCAGCGGATGCAGGAATTGCTCAGCCTGAAGCGCCAGGCAACAGCACTTTTATTCCGCCTAAATGGCATTAGTAAACAAGATGCTGCTTCCCCGCTTGCGGCTCCAGCTTCACCTGACACCAAACAGGCTGATCGTGAGCAGCTGGAGGCTGATCTGCAACGCATCAACATTGACATCGTTTCCCAATTCGAACCAGCCGGCCTAAGCGGCAAGGATCTGGTCACAGCAGGACGCCAGCAGCAGCAAACCGGATCGGGCTGGGATGTAACTCTCAGCTTTACAAAGGAAGGGGGAGATAAGTTTGCCAGTCTCACCCAGTCGATCGCCGGCTCAGGCCGTTTGCTAGGCATCGTTCTTGATGGTCGCTCGATTAGCGAGGCAAGCGTTGGGCCTGAGTTCAAGGCGGCCGGCATCACCGGAGGCTCGGCAAGTATTACGGGCAACTTCACCGCAGAGCAGGCCAGGGATTTGGAGGTGCAGCTGAGGGGTGGATCCTTGCCACTCCCCGTCAAAATTCTGGAGGTGCGCACCGTAGGTCCTTCCCTGGGTGCAGAAAATATTCGTACTAGCCTAATAGCGGCTCTCACCGGCTTGCTTCTCGTGGCTATATTTATGGTGATTGTTTATCGACTCGCGGGCATCGTGGCGGTGATAGCTCTATCGCTTTACGGCCTATTCAACTTGGCTGTCTATGCGCTGATCCCAGTAACATTAACCTTGCCAGGCATTGCTGGATTCATTTTATCGCTAGGGATGGCTGTTGATGCCAACGTGCTGATTTTTGAGCGGATCAAAGAGGAGTTGCGTTCTGGTAACACCTTGATTCGTTCTATTGATACGGGCTTCGCCTTGGCCTTCTCTTCAATTCTTGACGGACAGGTCACGACGCTTATTAGCTGCGTAGCTTTATTCATGCTGGGGACAGGTTTGGTAAAAGGTTTTGCTGTGACTTTAGGAATAGGTGTGCTGCTGAGTCTGTTTAGCGCCCTTACCTGTACTCGCACATTATTGCGTGTACTGATGAGCTATCCCGGATTGCGGCGTATTAATTACTTCATTCCTCTGGCCCAGCGCTCAGAGGGAGTCGCCTGATATGTCCCCTACCTCAACTACGGCTCGCCCGATGTTTGCCTTTCGCGTCAATCGCCATCGCCGGCGCCTTTGGCTCCTGTCCACCGTGGCGCTGCTGCTGAGTTTGCTTGGAATGGCTGTTAGCTGGATGTCTCCCTCAATCCGGGCACCGCTACGCCCTGGACTTGATTTCACAGGCGGCACCCAGATTCAGATCGAGCGCATCTGCGATCCTGCCTGCTCGCCTTTGGCAGCCGATGCTGTTCAAGCCTCTCTTTCTTCTCTCAAATTGCCGGCTGATGGTTCCGAGCCAGCTCCACCACTAGCTGGTGCCGCTGTCCAGCTTCTTGATGGTGGTCGCTCTCTCGTCTTGCGCTTGCCCAGCCTGAGCCCAGCACAGGCTGAAACAATATTGAAATCTCTCAACACTCAGATCGGTGGCACCGTGGCAGGTGGTTTATCCATCGATACGATTGGCCCCACCCTGGGATCCCAGCTGCTGCGGGCCAGCTTGGTGTCGCTGCTAGTTAGCTTCGTGGGGATTTCCATTTATATATCCTTACGCTACGATCGCATATATGCTTTATTGGCACTGGTTTGCTTGGCGCACGACGTGCTAATCACCTGTGGCCTATTCGCCTGGCTTGGGGTGCTGGCTGGGGTTGAAGTTAACAGCCTGTTTGCAGTTGCCTTGCTTACGATTGCCGGCTATTCTGTGAACGACACTGTGGTTATTTTTGACCGAATAAGGGAGAAACGTGTCCTATTGAAGGATCTTCCTTTGGCCGATCAAGCGGACGAGGCGGTGATAAGTACTTTGACGCGCTCAGTTTACACATCTCTTACAACCTTGTTGCCACTCATAGCTCTTATCTTCTTTGGTGGCAGCACCTTGTTTTGGTTCTCGATTGCCTTGGGTTTCGGTATATTGGTGGGTGCCTGGTCCAGTATTGGTGTGGCCCCAACCCTGTTACCGGTGTTGTCCCGTCGCTGATCTAAATCTTCCCTCATCAGCCAGCAGTGCTCGGCGCAGCCGATGCTGGGCAACTGTGCCTGTGGTGCTGGGCCTACTTGCCATTTTTGACTTGCGGGTCGAAATTCAGCTTCTGGCAGACCATTTCACGTTGGCTTCTTTCGTGGCAGCGATACGCAGCCATCCGCTGGCTATGGCAGTG
>CAZKER010000329.1:0-5511 GCA_964551845.1 uncultured Cyanobium sp. | reverse complement strand
CGCCGCGGCGGTGGTGCGGTGGGCCTGCCGGAGGGCTTCTGAAGCTGCATCAGCTCGCCGGGGGCCATCGGCTTGCGCATGCCTGCAGGCATGCCAGGCCGTCCCGGTGCTGCGGGACGGCTTGGGGCTCCTGGAGCTCCGGAGGCTCCGGGGGCGGCACTGTCGCGGCGAATCGGTTTACCGACCAGCTCGAGAGGGGTCGGGCCTGGACGGCCTGTAGCTCCGGGCTGCCCAGGGCGGGTAGGGGCTGGAGCGCCGGCGCGTTGGGGGCTGGCGGGTCGCTGACTCAGAGGTGCCCTGCCAGCAGGCGGGGCCGGCCGGCTGCTGGTGGTACCAGCGGAGGTGCTGATGGGCCGTCCCACCAGTTGGGGTTTGCTGGGCGCTGGGCGCACCGGCAGTTCTGGTTTGCGGCTCGGAGCAGGAGCCGGTGAGGCTGCGGCGGGGCGGGCCGGAGCCGGTGTGGCCGGACGAGCTGGTTTGGAAGCGATCACCACAGGCTTACTGGGTGCCGCTGCCGCGGGCCTAGCCGGTGCTGCGGGTTTGCTCGGTGCCGGAGGCTTGCTTGGTGCCGGGGGCTTGCTCACCAGGGTGGGCTTGCTCGGTGCCGGAGGCTTAGAGACCAGTGGGGGTTTAGAAGCCAGGGCTGGTTTGCTTGCCAGGGGCGGTTTGCCCGCTGGAGCTGCCGCGGGCCGGGC
The DNA here is from genome assembly GCA_964551845.1 of uncultured Cyanobium sp. Classification (GTDB taxonomy): domain Bacteria; phylum Cyanobacteriota; class Cyanobacteriia; order PCC-6307; family Cyanobiaceae; genus Cyanobium_A. The sequence continues at coordinate 4,816 of CAZKER010000329.1, read as the reverse complement.
CGGCGGCATGGCCGGCTTGGCTGACACCGGAGCGACCGGACGAGGGCTGGTGGCCGGTTTGGGAGGTGCCGGCGATTCAACGGCAGCAACCTCAGCCTTTTTGACGGCGAGGATGGCCTTCGGAGGGGCGGCAGCGGCCGGGGGCGCCGCCTTGCTGCCGTTTGAGCCGCCCTCGATCAGGGAGCGAATCCGAGTCGCTTCGTCGTCGCTGATGGAGCTGCTGTGGCTCTTTGCCGCAACCCCCAGCTTCTCGGCGGCGTCGAGCACGTCCTTGTTTTCCAGGCCTAGGTCCCGGGACAGCTCATAAATTCTGACTTTGCCGCTGCTGGTCATTCAGGTCTCCATGGGTCGGGGCCCAGGGGCCGCCAAGCGGGGCCGAGGGGCACACCAGGTCGCACGCGCGCTGCGACCAATAATCATCTTGCCTCAGAGGCGAGATCAGCGCCGGGTGTCAGGCGCTTTTCCAGGGTTTCAAAGATGGAATCTGCAACCTGGCAGCGCAGAGCCCGTTGTAGACGCTTGCGACGTTTCGCCTCTTCTAGACACGTCTGGCTGGGGCAGAGGTAGGCCGAACGGCCCATGCCCTGATCCAGCCCGAGTCCCCCTTCGGCTAGCCGGATTACCCGCCAGAGCGGCTGGCGATCCAGCAGCGCGCGGCAGGCAACACAGCGCCGGAACACGACACGGCGACTCACCGGGCCTCGTCTTCGGCGACCTGGGGAGCCTCCTCTGGAGCTGGCTCGTACTCGGCGATTTGCTCTTCCTCGTAGTAGCCGGCTTCGTCTTCGGGTAGGGGATAGAGCTCCCGCAGACGCGCATCCTCCTCGGCCCGGGCGGCCTGTTCGATTTCCAGGCGGGCTTCAGCATCAGCTTGGAGAGCTTCCTCCTCCTGCCGCTGGGCAATCAGCTCGGACACCACTGCATCTTCGGAAGCCTGGTCGTATTCACCGGCGTTCTTGATGTCGAGCTTCCAGCCGGTGAGGCGGGCCGCCAGACGCACGTTCTGGCCTTCACGGCCGATAGCGAGGCTGAGCTGATCGGAGGGAACCAGTACATGGGCGTGCTGGCCAGCGGGGTCGACTAGGCGCACCATCTCGACCCGTGCCGGGCTGAGGGAGTTGGCGATGTACTGGCCCGGGTCGGGCGACCAACGGATCACGTCGATTTTTTCGCCACGAAGCTCGTTAACCACCTGCTGGATCCGGGAGCCGCGGGCGCCAATGCAGGCTCCCACTGGGTCTACTTCGCGCTCCACTGAGTCCACGGCCACCTTGGTGCGCGGGCCTACCGAGCGGGAAGGGGGATTGGCTTCCCGGGCCACGGCGACGATTCGAACAGAACCCTCCTGGATCTCGGGAACCTCATTTTCGAACAGATACACCACTAGGCCCGCGTTAGAGCGACTCACGAACAGCTGGGGACCGCGCCGCGGCACCTCGCTCACCTCCTTGAGGAACACCTTGAAGGTGGCATTGGCCCGGTAGTTGTCGTTGGGCAGCTGGTCGCGGCGGGGAAGCTCGGCCTCGACTTCAGGGCGACCCAGGCCACTGCTGACGGCCATGATCACGCTCTGGCGTTCGAAGCGGATGACCCGGGCGGTGAGTACGGGGTCTTCGAGGTCTGCGAATTCCTCCTGGATCATGCGGCGCTGCTGGTCACGCAGTTTCTGGGCCAGCACTTGCTTGGTGGTGGCGGCGGCCATGCGGCCGAAGTCGTCTTTCTCCGGGGTTACGTCCAGCACAACCGTGTCGCCGATCTGGGCGTCATCGGCCACCTGCTGCACCTCGGCAAGGGCGATTTGGTGGTCTTCGCTCTCCACCTCCTCAACAATAATTTTCGATGCCAATACCCGGTAGCCCTCCTCCTCCAGGTCCAGGCCCACGTCGAAGTTGGAGAAGTAGTCCTCCTCGAAGGGGTCTTCGCTGATCCCGAGGTAAAGGGTGCGGCGATAGCGCTCGTAGCCCTTGAGCAGGGCTTCCCGCAGGGCGGCTTCCACCACGGCGGGCGCCAGTTTCTTCTCGTCGCTGATGTCCTCGATCAGGTTGTTCAGACCGGGGAGCAGAACCAGGGCCATGGATCAGGGGTGAGAAATGGTCAGGGAAAGGTCAGTCGGACTCGGATGGGGTGACCAGGCAGACGCTGATCACGGAGTCTCGGGGGATGCGCTGGGTGCGGCCGCGGATGTTGAGGTGTACATCCGTCGCGTCGCGCTCCAAGAGAAGCCCTTCGCGCCGCACGTCGAGCCCTTGGTTGTCACGGCAGAGCACGACAACGGGAAATCCGCGGAAGGAGCGGAAATCACGATCGTCGCGCAGGTCGTCGCTGACGCCAGGACTGCTTACCTCCAGCACATATGCATCACCAAGAAGCTCGGCGGCCTCGATCGCCTCGGCCAGCGGTGCACTCAGCGAGGCGCACTCATCCAGGTTGATGTCGCTGCCATCAGCCCGCTGCACCAGCACCTGCACCGTCATGGGAATGCGGTGGGTGAAAACATTCACACCCTTGAGCTCAAAGCCAGTAGCTACCACGGCCGCATGGGCTAGGCGCTCTAGGTCGGGCAGGAGGGGGTGGGGCAATGCTGCAGAGAAGCTGGGGGCAGGCGGCCCGCCGGCTTGTGCAGTATCGAAACTGCCCTTCAAATCACAGTTGTTCAGCGTAAAACTGAACTTTCAGCGAAGCGCTGAACCGTGTCTGGAGGGTTTGCCCGCCGGGCAAGAATTCACCTTAGGGGATGGTTGACTCCTCAGCCAGGCTCGGTCGTGGGGGGCATTTCGATGATCGGGGCTTCGGCGAAGTAGTCGCTTTGTTGGATGGTGCCCCTTTGGCTGGCGTCCTGGTTCAGGCACTGAGCCTGCTGCTCGCCGGTGCGCAGGTATTGACACACCCGAGCCCAAAGCTTGGCCCGGGTGCCTGGCCCCCCCTGACTGAAGTGCACTAGGTCGTTGCCACCAGTCATGCCCTGTATTTCCACCTGGCAGAGGCTGCAGCGCTGACGAGTGCCGGGGGGGATTGCTGCCATGGCCGCCTTGCGATCGAAACACAATTTAGGCCGTTACGACCGGGTGCCTATTCCTGCACTTTTCCCTGCTGCCTTGGTGGGTTCCCTAGCCTCACGTTCATGCTTGAACGGTTGCCGATGGAGCGGGTGTTGGAGACGAGCCTGTTCATGGTCAGGCTGTTTCTGGGAGTTGGATTCAGCTTGGTTCTGGGACTGGGATCTTTCAGCCCTGCTGCCCTTGCTCTGGAGCCTTCAGTCGATCCCGCACCGCAGACCATTCCTCACAGCTTTGTGGCCGAAGCCGCTCGAGCTGTGGCACCAGCGGTGGTGCGGATCGATACCGAGCGCGAGGTGGCCCGTCAGCCCTTTGACCCGGCACTGCTGGATCCTTTTCTGCGCGATCTGTTCGGCGATCCTTCCGGCAGCATGCGGGAGCGCGGGCAGGGGTCTGGCGTCGTGATCGATGCAGCCAAGGGCCTAGTGCTTACCAATGCTCATGTAGTCGATCAGGTCGACAGCGTGGAGGTCACCCTGGCCGATGGGCGCCAAGTGGACGGGGCAGTGGTGGGGGCCGATTCGGTGACCGATTTGGCCGTGGTGAAAATTTCCGGTTCCCGGGATCTGCGCTCCGCTCCCTTGGGCGACTCCGAGGCCTTGGAGGTGGGCGATTGGGCAATAGCCATGGGCAGCCCCTATGGACTGGAGCGCACGGTGACCCTGGGCATCGTTTCGAGCCTGCACCGCAACATCAACAGCCTGGGCTTTTCCGACAAGCGGCTCGATCTGATTCAGACCGATGCGGCCATCAATCCAGGCAATTCCGGTGGCCCTCTGATCAACGCCAGCGGCGAGGTGATCGGAATTAACACTCTGGTGCGTTCGGGACCAGGTGCCGGCCTGGGATTTGCGATCCCGATCAATTTGGCCCGGGGCGTGGCAAGCCAGCTCAGCAGCGGCGGTCAGGTGGTTCACCCCTATTTGGGCCTGCAGCTAGTGCCCCTCACTGCCCGCCGCGCCCGCGACAACAACCGCGATCCAGAGGCCCTTCTGCAACTGCCAGAGCGGGACGGTGCCCTTGTGCAAAGGGTGCTGCCGGCCAGTCCCGCGGAAACGGCGGGCCTGCGTCGCGGAGATCTGGTGGTGGGTGTGGCAGATCAGCTTGTGCCTGATCCGGCCAGCCTGCTGGAGCGGGTTGAGCGCAGCAGCGTCGGCGAGCCCCTAGCGCTCACCGTGGTGCGCGGTCAACGCGAACTCAGCCTCATGATCAAGCCGGCGGCCTTGCCCCACTCCGGTTGAGCGCTGCTACGGTCGCGGCCCATTCAGGAGTAAGGAATGTCGGATCTGCAGGATCGGATGAAGCAGGCGGTGGCTGCTGCGGCAACCGAGCAGATCCAGAGCGGCATGGTGGTGGGACTCGGTTCCGGCTCCACAGCAGCCCTGATGATTCAGGCCCTCGGCGCCAAGCTCAAGAGCGGCGAACTCACCGATGTGGTGGGGGTCACCACCTCCTTCCAGGGCGAGGTGCTTGCCGCCGAGCTCGGCATTCCGCTCAAAAGCCTCAATGCGATTGAGCGCATCGACCTTGCCATTGATGGCGCCGATGAAGTTGACCCCGCTTTCCAACTGATCAAGGGCGGCGGTGCCTGCCACGTGCAGGAGAAATTGGTGGCGGTGCGGGCTGAGCGTTTTGTGGTCGTTGTGGATTCCACCAAGCTCGTCGACACCCTCAATCTCGGCTTCTTGCTGCCCGTAGAGGTGCTGCCCGGTGCCTGGCGTCAGGTGCAGGCCCAGCTAGCAGCGTTGGCGGGCACGGCC
>CAZKER010000328.1:0-8351 GCA_964551845.1 uncultured Cyanobium sp. | reverse complement strand
GCCGCCAACCAGGAGCGGGCGGTTTCACTCGCCGCTGAACCCATCCCCCTGCCAGGTGGACCGCGTGCCGGTGGTCAAGGTGAGCCCCTGACAACGCCGGGCCAAAGCAGTATCGACGCCCTGTGTGCCGGCCATGGCATTGATCCTTCCCAGACCGTGAAGGTGCTGATGTTGCTGGCCCGTTTTGAAGACGGCAGCTCCCAGCCCCTGCTGGTGAGCTTGAGGGGCGATCAACAACTCAATGAGGTGAAGCTGGCCAATGCGGTTACGGCCAGATGCTCAGCTGAGCACGGGGCTCTCCTGGACATCGCCCCAATCACTACTGAGTCCGTGGCCACCGAAGGGTTGATGCCCATGCCATTCGGTTTTATGGGTCCCCACCTCGCCGATGGGCTGCTGGCCGATGCCGGTCATTGGATCAGGCACTTCTTGCGACTAGCTGACAGCACCGCTGCCGAGCTCAGCTCCTTTGTGTGTGGTGCCAACTCTGCCGACACCCACCTAGTAGGCGCGGCCTGGGGTTCCCTCTGCCCCTGCCCGGAGAGCCTTGATCTGCGGGCAGCCCAGCCCGGTGATCGCTGCCAGCACGATCCTTCCCAACAATTGCAGTCCAGTCGGGGCATCGAGGTGGGACACATTTTCCAACTGGGTCGCAAATACTCCGAAGCCCTAGAGGCCCGCTTCACCAATGAGACCGGCACGGAAGAAGCCCTGTGGATGGGCTGCTACGGCATAGGTGTCTCGCGATTGGCCCAGGCGGCAGTTGAGCAACACCACGATGGCAATGGCATCTGCTGGCCCGTATCGATTGCTCCATTTGAAGTGATCGTGGTGGCAGCCAATTGGGCCGAAGCCGAGCAGAGCAGTTTGGCCGAGCAGCTCTATCAGCGTCTGCAGGAGGCAGGTGTAGATGTGTTGCTGGATGACCGTAGTGAACGGGCTGGGGTGAAGTTCAAGGATGCCGATCTGATTGGTATTCCTTGGCGGGTAGTGGTAGGTCGCGGAGCGGCGGATGGTCTGGTGGAGTTGGTGGAGCGCTCCAGCTGCAGTAAGCGCGATCTGCCGGCCATTGAGCTGCTTGAAGCCCTGCTACCTAGCTTGGCAAGCCAGCGAGTGGGCCTGCCTGTCTGAGCGTCTCTTGAGGCGGCTTCTAGGATCAGAAGATTCGCATTTCCCCCATGGCCGCTGCGCTCCCCACCTTCCGCCAGCGGCTGAAGGAGATTTTTTCGCGTTTGGCCATAGCTCTGGTGCTTTGCCTCAGCCTGGCGCTCACTGCCTGTAGCTCTTCGAATACTGGTCTTTCTGGTAACTACGTCGAGGACACCGTGGCGGTGGCCGACAGCCTGCTGAGCACCATTGCCTTAGGGGCCGACGATCCTGCCCGCGCTGAGGCCGAGATCGAAGCACGCAGCCTGAGCAATGGCTATATGGCCCGCTACCGCCCCCGCAGCTCGGTGAACGGTTTGGGCTCTTTCACCACCATGCAGACGGCCATCAACTCCCTGGCTGGCCACTACACCAATTATCCCAATCGCCCCCTGCCGGAGGCGCTTAAGGAGCGGATCGCCAAGGAACTCAAGAAGGCTGAAACGAACGCGACCCGCGGCGCCTGAGGACCTGTTCCGAGACGTTCATCTTTGACGAAGGCCCCCCCGATCTGAGAAGCTCTCGGATTGTGCTCAGAAGCGGCTACGGGTCGCTGTGTCCTTGGCCAACGTTGTCGTCATCGGTGCGCAGTGGGGTGACGAGGGGAAGGGCAAGATCACGGATCTTCTCAGCCGCTCAGCAGACGTTGTGGTGCGGTATCAGGGCGGGGTGAACGCCGGCCACACCATCGTCGTGGACGACAAGGTGCTGAAACTGCACCTGATCCCCTCCGGCATCCTTTACCCAGATACGATCTGCCTGATCGGCTCCGGCACCGTGGTGGATCCCAAGGTGATGCTGGGCGAGCTCGACATGCTCGCCACTTACGGCATCGACATCAGTGGTTTGAAGCTGGCCTCTACGGCCCACGTGACCATGCCCTATCACCGCCTGCTGGATCAGGCGATGGAGCAGCGCCGAGGCGATCGCCGCATCGGTACGACCGGTCGCGGCATCGGCCCCACTTACGCGGACAAATCCGAACGCAACGGCATCCGCATCCTGGACATCCTCGACGCGGATCGGCTGCGGGATCGCCTCGCTGGCCCCCTTGCTGAGAAGAACGAAATCCTGGTGAAGCTCTACGGCCTGGAGCCCCTGGATTTCGAGACCGTTGTGGCCGAATACGTCAGCTACGGCGAGCGTCTGGCCCGCCATGTGGTCGATTGCACTCGCACCATCCACACCGCTGCGCGGGCGCGCCAGAACATCCTGTTTGAGGGAGCCCAGGGCACATTGTTAGATCTTGATCACGGCACCTATCCCTATGTCACCTCGTCCAACCCGGTGAGTGGCGGTGCCTGCATCGGAGCTGGGGTGGGCCCCACCCTGATCGATCGAGTGATCGGAGTAGCCAAGGCTTACACCACTCGGGTCGGCGAGGGTCCTTTCCCCACCGAGCTCCAGGGCAGCCTCAACGACCACCTCTGCGATCGGGGCGGTGAATTTGGCACCACCACGGGTCGCCGCCGCCGTTGCGGCTGGTTTGATGGGGTGATCGGTCGCTATGCGGTTGAGGTCAACGGCCTCGATTGTCTGGCCATTACCAAGCTCGACGTGCTTGATGAGCTCGACGAGATTCAGGTGTGTGTTGCCTACGAACTCGATGGTGAACGCATCGAGTATTTCCCGAGTAGTTCGGAGGATTTTGCCCGCTGCCAGCCGATCTATGAAATCCTGCCGGGCTGGCAAACCTCGACTGCGGACTGCCGCAGCCTTGAGGAGCTGCCAGCCACAGCCATGAGCTATCTGCGTTTTCTTGCCGACCTGATGGAGGTGCCGATCGCCATCGTTTCCTTGGGCGCTAATCGCGATCAGACGATCGTGGTGGAAGATCCCATTCACGGTCCCAAGCGGGCCCTGCTGAGCACCTGATGGATCTCATGGAAAAGACCTACGACGTCGTCGGCATTGGCAACGCCATCGTTGACGTGCTGGTGCAGGCCGACGACGACCTGCTCGACAACTTCGAACTCACCAAGGGCACCATGGCCTTGGTGGATGAGGCTCAAGCGGACCACCTCTACGCCAGTGTTGGTCCGGGGCTGGAAACTTCCGGCGGCTCGGCGGCCAACACTCTTGCAGGTGTGGCCCAGCTAGGCGGCCGAGCGGGCTTTATCGGACGGGTGCGCAACGATCAACTGGGTGGGATTTTTGCCCACGACATCCGTTCGGTGGGGGCTCGCTTTGACACTCCCGCTGCCACGGAGGGTCCCTCCACGGCCCGTTGCCTGATCCTGGTCACCCCAGATGCCCAGCGCACCATGTGCACCTACCTGGGCGCTTCAGTGGGACTGGATCCAGCTGACCTAGACCTCGAGATGGTGGCCCAGGCGAAGGTGCTCTACCTGGAGGGCTACCTCTGGGATAGCGACGAGGCCAAGGCGGCTTTCATCGCTGCGGCCGAGGTGGCCCGCGCCCATGGCGGCGAGGTGGCTCTAAGCCTTTCCGATGCCTTTTGTGTTGAGCGTCACCGTGAAAGCTTCCAGGAGTTGGTGGACGGCCACGTCGACATCCTGTTTGCCAACGAGATGGAGATCACGGCCCTCTACAAGGCAAACAGCTTTGAGGAGGCAGCCGACCAGGTGCGGGGCCGCTGCAAGCTGGCGGCTCTCACCCGCAGCGAGCAGGGATCGGTAGTTCTCAATGGCGCAGGCACCCACAGCGTGGACCCCTTCCAGCTTGGCCCTCTGCTGGACACAACCGGGGCGGGAGATCTCTACGCCGCTGGTTTCCTGCACGCCTACACCCAGGGCCAGGGCATTGACGCCTGCGGACGGCTGGGCTCCCTTTGCGCCGGTCAGGTCGTGACCCAGCTGGGACCTCGGCCCCAGGGTTCGCTCAAGCAGCTCGTGGCCCAGCACCTCGGCTGAGGCTCACTGCGGCAGCACCAGGGCCCCCAGTAGATCCGCTTGGCTTAGGGCCTCCACTCCGGCCGGTTCGGCCGGCCGGCCGATCAGCAATAGTTGGGGCCCTGGGGTGGCACAGAGCTGGCGCCAGAGCAGCTCGGTAGGCCCGCCCGACTGCCGTGCCAACACCGTAGTGATGCGCCAGCGGCGGAGCAGAGCCCGCTCCACCTCCAAGCCGGAGCCGGGTCTGAGGCAGGCGACCTGATCGGCCGCCAAACCAGCAGCCATGGCCTGCTGTAGGGCACTGGGGCTTGGCAGCAGGCGGGCGTAGTGGTGGGCGCCGGGGCTGCAGGCCAGCGCCACGTTCAATTGGCGGGCACCGATTGCCAGCAGCAGGGAGTGGCCTTGCAGCGATTGGCTGCGCAAATCCTCCAAGCTGGGGAGGATTGTTGCCGCCCCAGTCAAAGGCGGGCGTAGCAGCCGTATCAGCCGTTGGCCGCGCTGACCGCACACAGCGGCGAGCTGGCGACTCACCAAACAGGCGAAGGGATGGCTGGCATCCACCACCACCGCATAGGGCCAGCCCACAGCCTCGGCGGCGGCCAGTTCAGCCCCTACCCCCTGCTCTCCATCGATGGCCCCGACGCGCAGGGTCAGCCCCGGATGGGGGCGATAGGCAAGAGCCGCTGGCGCACCAACCAGGCTCACGGTGAGCTGCCAGCCGCGCTGCAGCAGGCGCTCCGCCAGTTCGGGACCTTCCCCGGTACCACCGATCAGCCACAGCCGGGGCGAGGCCTGGTGCATGTCAGGTCGGTGCATCAGGATGGGTGGCACCGATGGTTGCCGGGGAGTGAATCACTGTCTGCTCGAGGTTGAGGTGCTGGAAGCGCCCCAGGTGCGATACACCCAGGACAATCAGACTCCGGTGGCGGAGATGGCGGTCCAGATAGAGGGACTGCGGCCCGATGATCCTCCGGGTCAATTGAAGGTGGTGGGCTGGGGCAATCTGGCCCAGGAGCTCCAGAACCGGGTGCAGGTTGGCCAGCGGCTGATGCTCGAGGGGCGGCTGCGCATGAACACCGTGACCCGTCAGGACGGTGTCAAGGAAAAGCGCGCCGAATTCACCCTGGCCCGGCTGCATGGCATGGGTCCTGGCGCCACTAGCAGTCCTGCTGCCTATCCAGCTGCCGGCAGCGCCCCTGCGCCTCAGGGCCGTGCCCCAGCCCCCGCTCCAGCAGCTACTACGAGCCAGCCCCGGGCAGCCGCCTCAGCTGCTCCGCCGGCTCCAAACGCGCCGGCCCGCTCCCAGCCCCCCACCTGGAATACCTCTCCCCTGGTGCCGGATCTTCCCGACGACGACGACATTCCCTTTTGATCTTGGCTCCAGCCCGTTTAGGGAGAGGCGTTGGAGCCTGAATCTGCTTCGCTCACTTGATCGAGCAGTTGGCCCAGCTCCCGTTCCAAAGCCGCCAGGTCTAGGCGCCATTGGGGCCATCTTCCAGCATCAATCTGGCGCAGCAGCCAGAGCCGGTCGGCCTTGAGGCTGGTGATCAGATCGGCGGTGCTGGGCTCGCCGGGCCGGTTGATGGGAGCATCCACCATGGGCATACAGGAAGATGGCTGTATGCAAGCACTTCTCTCACCCGGCAGCCTCGTGACCATCGCGGGGGCTGTGCTCACGGTGATCGGCTCGATCGCCTATGCCACCGATATCCCCAATCTCAGTCTGCCCACGATCTTCTATGGCATTCCAATCCTGCTAGGTGGTCTGGCTTTGAAATCCTCCGAGCTGCCACCGCCCCAACGACTCACTCCAGCCGCCCGCTTTAAGCAACTGCGTGACCTCCCGGAGAGCGAGCCCCTCCGCAAGCTGCTGGCCGATGTAGACCGCTGGCGCTATGGACAGAAAGCCCATCTCGAGAGCTCTTTGGAGGTGCTCAAGCTCTGGGATGAGGACGCCCCACCCCAGTTGCTCAGTGTTGAGGAGCTCGACTGCGACGGTCGCTACGGCTTGCGTCTGCGCTTTCGCTGCGAAGGTGTGCCCCTAGAGCGCTGGCAGGCCCGCTCAGATCGCCTTGGACGTTTCTTCGGCCCGGGTTTGAGCGCCGACATCAAGCCTGAGCGCCGCGATGAATTCACCCTCGCTCTGGTGCCCGAGCCCTGCGCTAGCTAAGACCCCTCCATTCATCTGCCCCGTCGAGAACCGAAGCCTTGATCAGCAGCCAGGACACCCTGAGGGTGTCGGTCCTCAGTGAGGCCCTTCCCTACATCCAGCGCTTCTCGGGCCGACGGGTGGTCGTCAAGTACGGCGGCGCGGCGATGGTGCAGGCGGAGCTGCGCGATGCCGTTTACCGCGATCTGGTGCTGCTGGCTTCTGTGGGCGTGCAACCGGTGGTAGTTCATGGCGGCGGACCAGAAATCAACGACTGGCTTAATCGCCTTCAGATCGAGCCCGAATTCCGTAATGGTTTGCGGGTCACCACTCCTGAAACCATGGATGTGGTGGAGATGGTGCTGGTAGGGCGGGTCAACAAGCACATCGTTAACGGCCTCAACCGCGTGGGTGGCCGGGCGGTGGGCCTGTGTGGCAGTGATGGCTCCCTGGTACGGGCTCGCACCTATGCCAATGGGGCCAACGGGCTGGTGGGGGAGGTGGCGGCAGTCGATCCAGCAGTGCTCTTCCCTCTGCTTGATGCCGGCTATATCCCGGTGATCTCGAGCGTGGCGGCCGACAGGGAGGGGCAGGCCCACAACATCAACGCCGACACCGTCGCCGGTGAATTGGCCGCGGCGATCCAGGCCGAGAAGCTGATCCTGCTCACCGACACGGCTGGGATTTTGCAGGATCGCCACGATCCCGCCTCCCTGATCCGCAAGCTGACCCTGGCGGATGCACGCCAATTGATCCATGACGGCGTGGTGGAAGGCGGCATGACCCCCAAAACCGAGTGCTGCATCCGGGCCTTGGCCCAGGGGGTGGAGGCGGCGCACATCGTCGATGGCCGGGTGCCCCACGCCCTGCTACTTGAAGTGTTTACCGATGCGGGCATCGGCACCATGGTGGTGGGGAGCCAGCGCGCCAGCCATGGCTGATGACCAGCTGGCTGGAGCCAGTGCCGCCCTCGAGCGTGGCGATTACGGCAAGGTTGTGCGCCTCTTGGAGCCCCTCAGCCAGGAACACCCTGCTGCTACCAATACCGGCGCCGAGATCCAGTTGCTGCTCGCCACCGCTTGGATGGGCCTTGGAAACAACGCCCGGGCGATGGTGTGTTGCCGGCTGGTCAAGCGCTGCCGGGATGTCAGCCTGCGGGCCCAGGCCATAGACCTGCTCACCGTGCTGGAGGCTCCCGCCCTCGAGCGCCCTCGCGACTGGTCGATCACCCTGCCCGATCTCGGCTCGGCCGAGGCCATGGGCGGCCAGATGCAGCAGCTTGCCCGCGGCCGGCGATCCAATAAACCGCCCCCGCCCCCGCCCCCACCGGTGGGGCCAACCAGGGCTCCAGTGGGGTTCGCGGTACTGGCAGTGTTGCTGCTCCTGCTCACGGTCCTGCTGGGTGGTTGCACAGAGGTGCGCAGCGAGTTGACGTTCAAGGGACCTGGCCGGCTGCAGATCGCCCATTACCTATCCAGCCCGGGCCCCCAGCCCGAACCCTGGGCCCGTCAGTTTGGGCGCACCTTGCAGAGCCAGGGGTTGAAACCGGCCGGGAAGCCCCAGCCATCTGCTGCTGGGGCCGGCGGCTTCCGCCAGCGACTCGAGAGCCCGGTGTTGGCAGCCCCTCAAGCCCTGGATTTGCTGGCAGCCAACCTCAGCGCGGCCGCTGATCTGGCAGGTGTTGCCCTGCCGCAGCCGGACTTCCAGCTGCAGGAGCGCAATTGGCTGGTGGGTGTGCGCCAAACCCTTGTGCTGGCGGTGGATCTGCGCGAGCTTGCCGCCTTGCCCGGCTTCAGCAGCGCCATCGATCTTGCTCCCGTCGCCATCGCGGCCATTCAGCTGGCAAGCCCAGAGCCCGCTGCAGCGATCCCCGGCCGCCGCGCCCTGCACTGGCCCCTGCGCTTCGGTGCCCTCAACAGCCTGCGACTCACCTGTTGGCGCTGGAGTGGGCTCGGTTTGGGGGGCGTGCTGATCGCCACGGCCCTGGTGCTGGTGCTGGCCCTAGAGCGCCTGCGCCGTCTGCTCGGCTTCGGCCTGCCGGAACTACCGGCTTGAGAGAGGTGCTCACAGGTTGATTGGGTCTGGGTCGATTGCCAGCCCCACTCCCGGCGCCAGCCCCTGACGCAGCAGGCTTTCACTGGGCAAGGGCAGGGCCTGGCCGGTGGGACCGTGCAGCAACAGCTGCCAGCGGCATTTGCCCGCCA
>CAZKER010000327.1:0-3002 GCA_964551845.1 uncultured Cyanobium sp. | reverse complement strand
GCTCCCTTTGCTGGAGTTGGCGCCAGGGCCCTTGGCGGGAATGTGGCTGGGTGCCAGTTTCATCGGTATGACAGCTCCTGAGCGGCTCGCCCCTCGCCCGGTGCCCCTGCTGCTGGCGATGGGACTGCTGTTCGCCCTGCTGAGCTTCAGCTTCGCTCCGCGGTTGGCGGGGATCGGCGGTGACCTCGGGGCCACGGCGGCGGTGTCGGTGTTTGCCGTGCTGGGGGCGCGGGTGCTGGTGCTCAACCGTCGTTAGGTTTGCGGCTGCACTGCCGGTGTTGCGTGTCGCTTGAGGTGAGTGAGCTGCGGGTGCGCCGCGGCAGCGAGCTGGTCCTTGACGGCGTGACCTTTGCTCTGGAGCCAGGCACGCTCACCGCACTGGTGGGCCCTAATGGCGCCGGCAAGAGCACCCTGCTGCAGGCCATCGAGGGCCAGCTTCCTATTGAAAGTGGTTCGATCCGGCTCGATGGCTCGCCCCTCACATTGGCCCAAGTGCGTCAGCAGCTGGCCCTGATGCCCCAGAGGGGCGAGATCGCTTGGCACTTCCCGATCAATGTGCGGGAGTTGGTTGCTCTGGGGCGGATGGCAGCCAAGCGTCCGGGGTGCTGCGATGTGGAAGCCGCCCTGCAACGGGTGGGCCTGGCGGGGCTGGCGGGCAGGCGCCTGGATCAGCTGTCGGGCGGCCAGCAGCAGCGAGCCCTGCTGGCCCGCACCCTGGTGCAGCCGGCCCGGCTGCTGCTGCTGGATGAGCCTTGCGCCGCCATTGACCCCCCCTCACGCACGGAGCTACTCAAGGTGATGGGCCAGCTGCGCGATGCCGGCCTCACCCTGCTGGTGAGCAGCCACGACTGGGGCCGCGATCTCGACGCCTACGACCGGGTGCTGGTGCTCGATCGCTGCCTGCTCGCCGACGGCAGCCCCCAGCAGGTGCGTCACGCCCTCGGCGATCTGAGGGTGGGCAATCACTGCTGCGGTTGAAGAGCTGCGGTTAGCTGGCTTGGCGCTCCTGACAGGCCCCGCACAGGCCAAAAAACTCCAGGGTGTGAAACAGCAACCGGAAGCCGGAGGTTTGCTCTTCCGCCAATCCCACATCGTGCATGGGGCAGTGCTCCAGCACCACCGTTGTGCCGCAGTCGACGCAGGTGAGGTGGTGTTCGTCGCGCTCTGTGGGGGCGAACAGGGCCTCGCCGCTGGGCAGATGGCGGCACCGGATCACCCCCCGCTGCTGCAGCTGGCGAAGGTGGCGATAAACCGTGGCCAGCCCCATCGGTTGGGTGCCCTGGCGCAGCAGGGCGTGCAGGTCCTGGCCGGAGAGTTCCCGGTCGGCCTGGCTCAATGCACACAGAAGCAGCTGCTGGCGGTCGCTTGACGCGTCAACCTGGGTGGGCATGGCCAGAGCGGCTGGGACGGGGTGGGCTGATCCTATGGATACTCTTTGGTGGCTGTTGCCCCTTCTGCTGGCCTTGGTGGTGGGTGGCCTCTGCCCCCTGGCGGGCACCCTGCTGCTGGTGCAGCGGCGTTTGTTTCTAGCCAACCTGGTTTCCCACGCGGTGCTGCCGGGCCTGGCATTGGCGCTGGCGTTGAGGCTGGATCCGAGTCTGGGCGGGGTGATCAGTGGCCTGGCCGGCGCCCTGCTAGCGGAGCGGCTCAGCCGCGGTGATCGTTCGGGTGAAGGGGGCGATGAGGCGGTGCTCAACACTGTGTTAGCGGGTTTTCTCGGTTTTGGGGTGCTGTTGATCCCGCTGCTGCACATCCGGGTGGATCTGGAGGCGGTGCTGTTTGGCGATCTGCTGGCCGCAGCCCCGGCCGACCTGCTGCGCAGTCTGCTGGCCTTACTGGCGGTGCTGCTCCTCCTCGCCTGGCGCTATCACCACTACGTGTTTCTGGGGGTAGATCCCCTCGGCGCCGCCAGTGCTGGTTTGCCGGTGCAGCGCCTGCGGCTGCTGCTCACCTTGGTGACGGCCTTCACGGTGGTGAGCGCCATGACCGCCGTGGGGGTGGTGCTGGTGATTGCCTTGATGGGTGCCCCGGCCCTGGTGGCCCTGGCTGGAGCCGCCAGCCTGCGCCAGGCTCTCTGGCGTTCGGCCCTGGTGGGCATGGGCATTAGCGGCGCCGGATTTCTGCTGGCGATTCAGCCGGCGGTGAACCTGCCTCCCGGACCCCTGATCGGGGTGCTCTGCATGGGTCTGCTGCCTCTGGCCTCCCTGCAGCACCGACGCCTTTCAGCCCGCGGCTAGCCAAAGGGCCAGGCGCACCGGCTTGCCCAGGGGCAGCAGGGTCAAGCTGGTGGCATTCACCAAAACAGGCTGGGCGTGGCTGCTGCCGGAGCGCAGGGTGAGCAGCAGTTGCTGGCGGGTGGGATCAAACAACATCGGCGCTCCCGGCTCAACTTCCCAGCCCGTCAAAGAGCGTTGCTGGAGTAGTTGGCCGCGGCGATCCAGTGCCAACAGCTGGGGTTGGGAGCCCTGCTCCCAGTTGCTCACCACCAGCCAGACCCGATCACCCCCCCGATCGCAGCTGCTGGCCAACACGGCTTCGCCGCCGATCCAGAGCTGCCGCGGCGGTTGGCCTGGCTCCACAAGCTCAAGGGAGCGCCGGTAGTCGGGCCAGTGGCGCACGAGCAGGGCGCGGCCGCTCACAGGGCAGAAACTGCTGAGTTCCCGGCTGCCAGGCAGCAGCTGGCGCCGGCTGGGCTGGCCCGGCAGGTTGTGCAGGGTGAGGCCCTCAAGTTCCGGCACCACCACCCCTCCCCCCTCGGGTAGCAGCTGCATGGGCCCCGAGGCTGCGTGGGGCAGGGGCCATTGCCGCCCCTGGGCGGTGCGCAAGATGGTGCTACCTGGATCAAGGGCCGTTGTGGAGGACTGCACCAGCAGGTCCCCGCGTCGGTTGCTGCTCAGGTGGGCAAACAACAGCGCTTCGTCGTCTAGGGGTTGGAGCCGGCCAACCAGGGGGTCGGACAGTCGCCCCGGCTCGCGCACCAGGTTGTTTTGCTGCAGTGGCAG
>CAZKER010000326.1:0-16914 GCA_964551845.1 uncultured Cyanobium sp. | reverse complement strand
GCACCGAACAGGTGGAGCTCACCAGCCTCTCGGGCAGCTACCAGATGCGGGGCATGCCCGCCGATGATTTTCCCGATCTGCCCTTGGTGCAGAGCGGTACGCCGATTCGCCTGGAAGCGGAATCTCTGGTTAAGGGCTTGCGCGCCACCCTGTTTGCCAGCAGTGGCGATGAGGCCAAGCAACTGCTCACCGGCGTCCACCTGCGCCTTGATCAGGCCGGGCTCGAATGTGCCGCTACTGATGGCCATCGGCTGGCAGTGCTCCGCCTTGCCCATGCCATCTCCTCTGCGCAAACCGAAGGGGAGGAGCCTTTTGCCGTCACCGTGCCAGCCCGCTCGTTGCGTGAGCTGGAGCGTTTGTTATCAGGGCGCCAGTCAGAAGAGCCCCTGAGCCTGTTCTGTGATCGCGGCCAGGTGGTGTTCCTCTGGGCCGACCAGGTGCTCACCAGCCGCAGCATTGACGGCACCTACCCCAACTACCGCCAGCTGATACCAGAGAGTTTTACTCGTACGATCAACCTTGAGCGTCGCGCTCTGGTGTCTGCACTCGAGCGGGTTGCTGTGCTCGCCGATCAGCACAACAACGTGGTCAAGCTCAGCGCCGAACCCGCCACCGGCCAAATGTTGATTCAGGCTGATGCCCAGGACGTTGGCAGCTGTTCTGAAGGACTCGCGGCCACGATTGAGGGAGAAGCAATCCAGATCGCCTTCAACGTCCGCTACTTGCTCGATGGTCTCAAGGCCATGGCATGTGATCGGGTGCTGTTGCAGTGCAACGCTCCCACCACGCCGGCGATCCTGACTCCAGCCGAAGGAGATCAATTCACCTACCTGGTGATGCCTGTTCAGATCCGCGGCTGACGGTGGGGTCCCTTCCTGAGCAGGTGCTTCTGAGTGAGCTGCTGCGCCGGCGTGTGCGCTGCGACCAAGGTCTCGACCATGGTGCGGGTGTACAGGTGTGGATGCACCCCCCCGTGCAACGGGTGCTGGGTTGGGTTTCTAAGCCGTCGGCCTTCGCTAACCGCCGTGCGGTGTGGCGCCTCAACCAGTTGCGGGGACTTTCCGAAATCGAATTGCTGGTGCAGGGAGAACCAGCCGAAACTGAGCTTGGTGTGCTGGAGAAGCTGCCGACCCTGATCGATGCGGCCGTGTTGGATCGCCGCCAGCAACCGATAGGCACTTTGGCTGATGCCGCCATCGATTTGCGTAGCGGCCGCATCCGCCACTACCTAGTGAGTCGCAGTGATCCGCGCTTGCCGGGCAGCAGCCGTTGGCGGTTGAGTTTGGATCGCTTGCTTGATCAGCAGCCCGGCCAGGTGCTAACTGCCCTGGAGAGCATCGACGACCTGCCCCTGGCCCGGGCAAGTGTGCGCCAGGAGTTTTTGCGCCGTTCGCGGCGCTGGCGGGACCAGGTGCAGGATGCGGGCAACCGTTTTGAGGAGCGGCTCGAGGGCTGGCTTGAGGAGCCGCCCTGGCAGGAGCCGCAGGGGTCAGATCAGCCTTACGAAACCGATGACCCCCCACGGCGCCGCCGTTCGGGCCCCCCTGCTGAAGACGAGGATCCCTGGTTTTGAACTTCGTATTGTCCTCACCCAACCCCAGAGAGAGCCGCTCGGCGAGACTGAAGCGATCTTGCCCAGCTGCACGTGGTTGCTGCCTCTTTCGACGCACCGGCCTATTCGGTCCCTGAGGCCCTTAAGAAAGAAAACCTCAGCCATGCCGACTACGACGAGATTTGCCGTCGCCTCGGTCGCTCCCCCAATCGCGCTGAGCTGGGCATGTTTGGGGTGATGTGGTCGGAGCACTGTTGCTACCGCAACTCGCGGCCTCTGCTGCAGGGCTTCCCCACTACCGGCCCCCGCATCTTGGTGGGACCGGGCGAAAACGCCGGTGTTGTGGATTTGGGTGAGGGTCAGCGGCTGGCCTTCAAGATTGAGAGCCACAACCATCCCTCGGCTGTGGAGCCGTTTCAGGGGGCGGCAACCGGCGTGGGCGGGATCCTCCGCGACATCTTCACGATGGGAGCCAGGCCGATCGCTCTGCTGAATGCCCTTCGCTTTGGGCCGCTTGAAGATGAGCGCAATGTGGGCCTGATGGAGGGCGTGGTGGCCGGCATCGCCCACTACGGCAATTGCGTTGGCGTGCCCACCATCGGCGGTGAGGTGGCGTTCGATGCCAGCTATTCAGGCAATCCGCTGGTGAACGCAATGGCCCTCGGGCTGATGGAAACTGAAGACATCGTTTGCTCCGGCGCCGAAGGGGTTGGCTACCCGGTGATCTATGTGGGCAGCACCACGGGCCGCGACGGCATGGGCGGCGCCAGCTTTGCGTCAGCTGAGCTCACCGAGTCCTCCCTAGACGATCGCCCCGCTGTGCAGGTGGGCGATCCTTTCCTCGAAAAGGGTCTGATCGAGGCCTGCCTGGAGGCCTTTCAGAGCGGCGATGTGGTGGCCGCCCAAGATATGGGCGCCGCTGGTCTCACCTGCAGCTGTTCGGAGATGGCCGCCAAGGGCGGGCTCGGCATCGAGCTGGATCTCGACAAGGTTCCAGCCCGTGAGGCTGGCATGACTCCCTACGAGTTCCTGCTCAGCGAATCGCAAGAGCGGATGCTGTTTGTGGTTAAGCCCGGCTGTGAAGAGGCCCTCATGGCCCGTTTCAGTCGCTGGGGCCTGCAGGCGGCCGTGGTGGGTCGGGTGCTGGAAGACAACATCGTGCGGGTGTTGCAGAACGGCGAAGTCGCAGCCGAGGTGCCCGCCAGTGCCCTGGCCGATGACACACCGATCAATCACCACACCTTGATCAGTGAGCCGCCTGCTGAAATTCAGGCCCACTGGCGTTGGAGCGAAGATCAGCTACCCGCCGAGCTGCCTTTCAGCTGGAGAGAGGCCTTGATGGCCTTGCTTGATGACCCCACCATCGCTTCCAAGCGCTGGGTCTACCGCCAGTACGACCACCAGGTGCAGGCCAACACCGTGGTGCCCCCCGGCGGCGCCGATGCGGCTGTGGTGCGGCTGCGGCCTCAGCAGGGTGAAGACGCCATGGTGCCTGCCAGCCGCGGTGTGGCGGCGGTGGTGGCCTGTCCCAACCGCTGGGTGGCCCTCGACCCTGAACGGGGCGGCATGGCGGCGGTGGCCGAGGCAGCTCGCAACCTCAGCTGCGTTGGCGCTGAGCCTCTGGCTGTCACCGACAATCTCAACTTCCCCTCGCCGGAAACTCCCACCGGCTACTGGCAGCTGGCGCTGGCTTGCCGCGGCCTCTCCGCTGCCTGCAGCGCCCTGGACACCCCTGTGACTGGCGGCAACGTCTCGCTCTACAACGAGACCCGACTGCCCGACGGCTCCATGCAGCCGATCCACCCAACCCCCGTGGTGGGCATGGTGGGCTTGGTGCACGACCTGGCCCAGGTGCGCGGCCAGGCTTGGTGCACGGCTGGCGACTCCATCTGGCTGCTGGGGGTGCCTTTAGAAACTGGTGAGGCGCCCGCCGATCCCCGCTTGGGCCTGGCCGGCAGCAGCTATCTGGAGCGGCTGCATGGAGCCGTCACAGGGCGCCCGCCTGAGATTGATCTGGCTCTGGAGCGTTCGGTTCAGGCTTTCTTGCGCCAGGCGATCGCCGCCGGCTTGGTGGCTTCTGCCCACGATCTCAGCGATGGCGGCCTGGCGGTGGCTGCGGCCGAGTGCTGCATCGCCACCATTGCTGCAACACCCCTGGGAGCTGAGCTGGAGTTGCCGGCGGGTACTGCCCGGCTAGATCGGCTGCTATTTGCTGAAGGTGGTGCCCGCATCCTGGTGAGCGTGCCGGCCGACCAGGTCGCCTCCTGGCAGCAGGCCGTTGCGGCGGCGGTGGTACCTGCCGAGCTTCTAGGCGTGGTTACGGCCACCCCAAGCTTGTCAATCCGCCAGGCCGGGCGGCCGCTGCTTGAGCAGAGCCTGGCGGCACTGGAGGCTTGCTACGAGCAGGCCATTCCGCGGCGAATGGGTGAAGGCGCTGATGCAGAATGAAATTTCACCGTGATTGATGATGGGCCTGTGCTGGTGATGCATCCGGACAAGCCCGAGGAAGCCTGCGGCGTGTATGCCGTGCTGGCGCCGGGGCAACCGGTGGCCAACCTCACCTATTTCGGTCTATACGCCCTGCAGCACCGAGGCCAGGAATCGGCTGGTATTGCCGTTTTTGATGCCGATCGCAAGGTGCGGCTGCACAAGGACATGGGCTTGGTGAGCCAGGTGTTTGATCAGGCCGTGTTGGAGCGCCTAACCGGCGATCTGGCCATCGGTCACAACCGCTATTCCACGACCGGCAGTAGCAAGGTTTGCAATGCCCAGCCGGTGGTGCTCAACACCCGCATTGGCCCTTTCGCCCTTGCCCACAATGGCAATTTGGTCAATGCAGCTGAGCTGCGTCACGACCTGGCCGCCATTGCCAGTGAGCTCACCTCCACCACCGACTCCGAACTGATCGCCTTTGCGATTCAGCAGGCCGTGAATCGGGGCCTGGATTGGGATGGAGCGATTCGGGCCGCGGCCGAGTGCTGCCGAGGTGCTTTCAGCTTGGTGATCGGTACTCCTGATGGGCTTTTCGCCCTGCGGGATGGCCATGGCATCAGGCCCCTGGTGTTCGGCCACATCGGCGACACCGCGCAAGCCCAGTGGGTAGTGAGCAGCGAATCCTGCGGGCTCGACATCATCGGTGCCGCCTTTGATGGCGATGTGGATCCCGGCGAGATCATTCATTTCCGTGCAGGCCACGCCGAACCCAGCCGCAGCCGTTGGTGTGAGCAGCCCACCAAGCTGTGCGTCTTCGAGATGATCTATTTCGCCCGGCCAGACAGCCGTTTCTTCGGCGAATCGCTCTACAGCTACAGGGTGCGGATTGGCGAGGCCCTAGCTCGTGAAACACCGGTTGAGGCCGACATTGTGATCGGTGTCCCCGATTCCGGGATTCCGGCGGCGATCGGTTATTCCCAGCTCAGCGGCATCCCTTTCGCTGATGGTCTGATCAAGAATCGCTATGTGGGGCGCACCTTCATCCAGCCCACCCAGGCGATGCGGGAGGCCGGCATCAGGGTGAAGCTCAACCCCCTGCCGGATGTGCTGGCTGGCAAGCGCGTTGTCGTGATCGACGACTCAATCGTGCGGGGTACCACCAGTCGCAAGTTGGTGCAAGCTTTGCGAGATGCCGGGGCCACCGAGGTGCATATGCGGATCAGTTCGCCGCCGGTCACCCATCCCTGCTTCTACGGCATCGACACAGATACCCAGGACCAGTTGATCGCCGCCCGCCTCACCCTCGAAGAGATCACCGTCCACCTTGGCGTCGACTCGCTTGCTTACTTGAGCAAGCAGGGCATGGTGGATGCGGCCCATGCCAATTCCGCCCACTTCTGCACGGCCTGCTTTGACGGCGCCTATCCGATTGAGATGGCTGAGCAGGTGCGCTCCAGCAAGCTGATGCTCGAGCCGGCTGGCATCGCTGCCAAGGTTTTGCAGGAGCTCTAAAGGCTGTAAGTCGCCATTGAGCCCTTGGCAGCTAGTTGATCAGGGGTACCAGTTCCTGTAGCTGCTGGCCCTGGGGCAGCTTCAGGCTGATACCCGTGCCGCTGGTGTTTTCGCCGGCTAGCTCGTCTGAGCCGATGCGGCTGCTCCAGCCCTTGTCAGTCAGTATTCCCAGCACGGCGCTATCGGCGCCCTGCAGGTCGACGAGGTAATCGCCACGCTGTTGCAGCCGCAGGCCGATCTGACCCATGTCGCCCCGTTGGCAGGGCCTCAGGCTCGATACAAGCAGCCGCTTCAGCTGACCACTGGCCGTTGCCAGCAATACGGTGCCGGCCTTCGTCTCGTTGATTTCCGCTTGAATTTCTGGCAGGCACGCAGCACCTACCACCACTTCCCCGGGCAGAAGACGCATCAATAGTGGGCCCTGGGCTGCGCGCCCCATCAGGGGCAGCTGGGTTTCATCTAGGCATAGCCGCAGCACGCGGCCGGTGCTGCTTGCCACCACCAGGGTGTCCCCCTCCTGGCCGGCCACCACCCGCCGCAGGGTCACGCCCTCCTTGAGTTTGAGCACGGTGGTAGCCCGGCCAGACAACTCCTGAAACTCCTCCACGGGCAGGCGTTTGAAGCGCCCATCGCTGCTCAGCAGCCCGAGGCTTCCTTCGCCGGGCAGGGGCAGCACCTGTACCACTGGTTCGCCCTCGATGCTGTCGGGCAAGAAGCGCTCTAACTTCCCTGGTTGCTGGCCGGCAAATTCCCAGCGCAGCAGGGCTACTCGGCCACTGCCGGTGAAAGCCAGCAGCAGCGGTTGCTCGGCGATCGGCAGGATCAGCCGGGCTGGTGATGGATTGTCCCCCAGCTCGATCGGTTCATCCAGGTGCAGCCTTCCCAGCATCTGGGGGCTGAGGATCTTCACGGCTCCATCGGCCTGAATTAGTAGCCGGCTCTCGGGGGCCAGGGCGCCAAAGGCTTGCTGCCGCTGAAGTTCAGCGTTGGGGCGGATGGCGGCTGCTCGCTGGGCCACCAGGGCATCCCCGCCCTCCACCAGGCGGGTGCGTCTGGGCGTAGCAAAGCGCTTGCGTAGGGCCGTCAGTTCGGCTACCAGGGTGTCGAGTAGCACGGTGCGGTTGTCGAGCAGGTGGCGCAGCCGCTCCCGTTCCTCGGCTAGCTCGGCAGCCTCCTTGCGCAGGCTTTCCTGTTCGAGACCTGTCAGGCGCCGGAGCGGCATCGATAACACCGCGTCGGCCTGGCGCTCGCTCAGGTCGAGTTGCACCTGCAGGGCCGCCCGGGCACTGGCGGCATCGGGTGCTGCGGTGATCAGCGCGATCACCTTCTGCAGGGCATCCAGTGCCTTGAGCAGGCCTTCCACCACCTCTAGGCGGTCTTCGCAGCGCTTGAGGGCGTGGCGGGTGCGGCGGATCAGGGTGAGTTCCCGGTAGTCCAGGAATTCCTGCAGCAGGCGCCGCAGGTTCAGCTGCACCGGCCGGCCGTTCACCAGGGCCAGCAGGATGGCGCCAAAGTTGCTTTGCAGGGCGGTGCGGCGCTGCAGGTCGGCCAGCACGGTTTCGGCGTTGGCGTCGCGCCGCAGTTCCACCACTACCCGCATGCCTTCGCGGTCGCTCTCATCGCGGATGTCGGCGATGCCGCCGATCTTGCCGTCGTTTACCTGCTCAGCAAGCTTCTCGATCCAGCCGGCCTTGCTGAGCTGATACGGCAGCTCGGTGATCACCACGGCACCACGGCGATGGCGTCCTTTGCCGGGCTGTACCTCCTCGATGTGGGCTACGCCACGCATCGGGATGCTGCCGCGGCCAACCAAATATGTGTCGCGCACACCTTGCCCCACCAGCACTTCGCCGCCGGTGGGAAAGTCGGGGCCGGGCACCAGTTCCAGCAGCTTTTCGTCGCTTAGATCCGGTTTGCGCACCAAGACGATCAAGGCATCCACGACCTCGCCCAGGTTGTGGGGGGGGATGTTGGTGGCCATGCCAACGGCGATACCGGTGCAGCCGTTCAGCAGCAGGAAGGGCAGCTGGGCGGGCAGCACTGTCGGCTCTTGTTGGGAGCCGTCAAAGTTGGCTGCGAAGTCAACGGTGTCGGCGCCGATTTCATCGAGCAGCCCTTCATTGGCGATCGGTGCCAGGCGGGTTTCGGTGTAGCGCATCGCCGCCGGCGGGTCGTCGTCGACGGAGCCGAAGTTGCCGTGGCCATCTAGCAATGGATGGCGGCTGGCGAAGGTTTGCACCTGGCGCACCAGGGCGTCATAGACGGCCTGATCACCGTGAGGGTGGTATTTACCAAGCACGTCGCCGACGACACGGGCGCATTTCCGATAGGGCCGATCCGGGGTGAGCCCCAGCTCGTGCATCGCAAACAAGATGCGCCGCTGCACCGGCTTGAGGCCGTCGCGCGCATCCGGCAGCGCCCGCCCCACGATCACGCTCATGGCGTATTCGAGGTACGAGCGCTGCATCTCCTGATGCAGCTCAATCGGCTGGATGCGCGGGTCGTTGCCCGGTCCGATGGATTCGCCTGATCGCTCCTCGGCCATCCGGTGTTGGGGTCTGGGGGAGCAAGCTGTGGCTCAGCCTACAGATGCTGTCCAGGCCTCCCCGTTTACTCCTCCTCGCTGCTTTCGCCCTCTGGGCTGGCATTGGCAAGGGCCCTATCCACCACTGGTTTGAGTTCGGCCAGTTTCAATAGATCTTGGGTGGTGCTGCGCAGCTTCGGTCCCCATAGCTGTTCTTTCTGGTACGACTCGAGCACGTAGTTAGGTTCGTTGTCGAGGGCTTTGCCAGCCAACGCCAAAGCTTCGCTGCGATCGGCCGGACCGCTGGCGAACAGGCTGGCGGCTAGGGCAAGGGTCGGTTCAGCCGCATCTGGCTTGATCGTCAACACCTCGCGCCAGCGGCGTATGGCCTCTTTTGGGTTGCCCTGCTCGAACAACACCAGCCCCTGGTTGTTGAGGGCTTCCCAGAAGCCCTTGCGCAGGGAAGAGGCCCGCTCAAAGGCCGCCAGGGCAGGGCCGCTCTGGCCAAGCAAGATGTTGGCGTTGCCTAGGTCGAAATAGGCGCCGGCGTTACGCTTGTCAAGTTTCAGGCCTTGCTCCAACAGGCCGAGGGCGTCATTGGGTTTGCCGGCCCGCAGGGCCAGGGAGCCCTCGGCAAACCAGATGCCGGGATTGCGCGGATCCAATTGCTTGGCCTTGGCCAGAGATATGCCGGCCTGCTCCAGTTGGTTGCTGCGCAGCTGGGCTTCGGCCAGTAGTACCCAGCCGCGGGGGTCTTCAGGCAGCAGCTGCACTGTCAGGGCGGCCAGCCGGGCGGCATCACTGGCCTGGCCCAGCCGCAGCAGTCGCGCCGCCGCCTGGGCGATGCCCAGTCCGGCAGCCTCGAGTTCCTGCCGCTGAGGTACGTACGTGTAGGGCACCAATGCCCGGGCGGGCAGCCCTGATGTCAGCAGCAGACCGAGGGCGGCGGGCAGCAGGGCGTTTTTCAGACCAGGGCGCGACCAGCGCGGTGCCATCACGAGCAGACGGATTTACTAACCTTAGGCAGGGCTGTCCTGGCTGGCCCGCAGGTTGCGCCGCCACATCCAGGGTTTGAGGCGGCGCAGGGCCGAGGCTCGCAGCCGCACATCCCAATCGGCGTCGCTCCACTGGAGAGCTTCTTCGGCTTTGAGGTTCAGCAGCCAGGGCCGTGGCTGCAGATCCGGGTCGTCACTGCATTGCAGTGGCTGATGATTCCAGGGACACACCTCCTGGCAGATGTCGCAGCCGGCAACCCAGCCCTGCAACTTGCTGGCGATCGCTTCTGGCAATTCCGGATCGCGGTTTTCGATGGTGTGGAAGGCCAGGCAGCGGCGGCTGTCCACCACGAAGGGCTCGGTGATGGCGTCGGTGGGGCAGGCCGGCAGGCAACGGCTGCAGCTGCCGCAGAGGGGTGTGGCGGGAGCATCGGCTGGCAGCTCCAAGGTGGTGAGCAGGTGGCCCAACAGCAGCCAGGAGCCACGCTTGCGATTGATCAAATTGCCGTTTTTGCCTATCCAGCCCAGACCGGCCTGCTCGGCCCATGCTTTATCCAGCAGTGGCGCGCTGTCGACGCAGGCGCGCCAACCCACCCCCGGCACCTGCATCTCCAACCAGCGACCTAGTTGGCGCAGGCGGCCATCGATCACCCGGTGGTAGTCCCGTCCCCAGCCGTAGCGCGCCACCTTCAAGGAGTTGGCTGCCCGCGGCGTCGCCACGTAGTAGTTGAGGCCCACTGCAAGCAGGCTGCGTACTCCAGGCAGCAGCTGCTCCACCGCGCGTCGGCGCGGGTCTGCCATCCAGGACATGTCGGCTTGATAGCCGGCGGCCAACCACCGCTCCAGGGCCGCAGTTCGCAGCTTTAGGCGCTCCCCGGCTGGTACGGCGGCGAGACCCACCGGGTCAAACCCCAGTTGCTGGGCTTGCTGTTTTAAACGGTATGCAAGTTCGTGGTGGGCGTGCAGGGTCATCGCCCGTAAAGTTGAGCCGTTGTCTAAATCTGCCGCGAGCCTCTTCTGTGAGCACTGCTTCCTTCGGCCGCCTGGGCCACCTGCTGCGCTGGCTCGGCCTCACCTTGGTCGTGTTGCTGGTCTTGCAGCTGCTGGTGCTGCTGGGTTCCTGGAACTGGGCGGATGAGGGATACCGCCAGCTGTTGATGGACCGTCTGGTTACCCAGTCGCCGATGGCTCTGGTGGGTCTGCTGCTGATGCTGTTTGGCAGCCGCCTTGACCACCCCGCTGCCGGTCGCACCCCGCTGCGCTTGCTCGTGGCTGTAGTGAGCATCCTGTTGGCCCTTGCCTTGATCGTGGCGGTGCCCATGTCGATCAGTGGCGACCGCAGCCTCTCCGAACAGGCCGACCAGCAGCTCGCTGCCCGTAAGGGTCAGCTGGCCATGGCCCGCGCCCAGATGGACAACCCCGAGGTCATCGATCAATTAATTGCCCAGGCGGCTCAAGCCGGTCAGATCCCTGCTGATGCAACGCCGGAGCAGCAGCAGGCGGCTGCTAAGGGTTTCATGCAGCGCCAGTTGCAGCAAGCTGAAGAGCAGCTGCAGCAACAACAACGCGCCCGGGATCTCACGGTTAACCAGCGGCGCTATGGCGGCACCGGCACCGCAGTGGTGCTGGCTATCGGCTTCGTGCTGCTGTCCTTAGTGGCTCTGCTGTGATTGGCCTAACGGAGCGGCTGGCTGGCTAAGTTGCAAAGAGATTGCTGCTTGCCGGATCTCCGGATTGTCACTTGGTTCAATCCAGCCCCAGATCGGATCAGCCCCTAGGGGATCGGCTCCAGTCCGATCTCAAGAACGATTTGATCGCCGGTTTGCTGGTGGTGATTCCACTGGCAACCACGATCTGGCTTGGCACAACGGTGAGCCGCTTCGTGTTGGCTTTTCTCACCTCCATCCCTAAGCAGTTCAACCCCTTCAACACCCTCAATCCGGTGTTTCAGGAGCTGATTAACCTTGGCGTCGGTTTGCTGGTGCCCTTGCTTGGCATTCTGCTAATCGGCCTGATGGCGCGGAACATCGTTGGCCGCTGGCTGCTCGAGTTTGGCGAGGGCACCCTGCTGCGCATCCCCCTGGCTGGGTCGGTCTACAAAACCCTCAAGCAGCTGCTCGAAACTTTCCTACAGGGGAATTCCAGTAAGTTTCGGCGGGTGGTGCTCGTGGAGTATCCACGCGAGGGTCTCTACGCCCTCGGTTTTGTGACCGGCGCGATTGGCTCCGCCCTGCAGGCAGGTTTCACCGAGCCGATGCTGAGTGTGTTCATTCCTACGGCGCCTAATCCCACCACTGGCTGGTACACAGTGGTGCCCGAGGGTTCCGTCAAGGATTTGGAAATCTCGGTGGAGGATGCTTTCCGAACCATCATTTCTGCTGGCATCGTCAATCCCGACGAGCGGGCCACCCCCAATCGCAGCTTCTCCAGCTTGCTGGCCCAGCTGCGCGCTCCCCAACTCTCCTGAGGTAGACACCTCCTTATGCAGAGCCGCACTCTCTCCCGTGAACTGGCCCTGTTGATGCTTGGCCAGACCAGCGACCGTGGCGCGGTGGCACCGGCTCTCCCAGCTGGCATGGAGGGCCTGTTACAGCAGGTGCTCGCCACCATCAGCCAGGACGTGCGCGAATCCCTGGATCGCTCCGCCGAAGATCTCCAAACCGCCCAGCAGCAACTGCTTGATAGTGAGCTGCAAGAGCAGGGTGAGCAGCAGTTGCCCCGGGTGCGCAAGCACCTCAACGCTGGTCTTGCCGCTGCTGAACAGGCCCTCAACCGCCTTTCCGCCACTCTGGAGTTGCCCCGTCTGCTGATGCTGGCCGACCAAGACGAGGTGCGCCTCGGTGCCATCGCCCGAGTGGAGGCCGTGCTGCGTGACCGGCAGGCGATCGATGCTCGGCTCGATGGCGTGATGGAGGGCTGGCGTCTCACCCGCTTGCCCCGCATCGATCGGGACATCCTGCGGTTGGCTGCAGTAGACCTCGACAGCTTCCGCACACCCCCTGCCGTGGCCTGTAATGAGGCTGTGGAGCTGGCTAATCGATACAGCGACGAGCAAGGCCGCCGCATGATCAACGGCGTGCTGCGGCGCTTCACGGCAGCCCGTCCAGTGGCGGAGGCCTGAGCGCGCCATGGTTTACGACTGGTTTAATCGCACCGGCCCAGCCGCCGCCGATCCAGCTACGCCGCCGGAACCTTCTGAACAGGGTTCTGATCAGCTTGCTGAGAGTTCGCCGGATCCCAACGCTGAGGCCTTGGAATGGGCTCGTCAGGCCTATGCCCGGCTCAAGGCCCAGCAGGAAGAGCAAAAACGGTTGCAGCTTGAGCCCGAATCTCCCACTGAGGCCCCTGCGCCCGATTCTGTACACCCTGCAGAGCTAACTACACAGCAATCCGAACAGACCCTTCAGCCAGCCCCTCAGAACGAAGCTCAGTCGGCCAGCCCAGTTGCCGCGCCCCTTTCCTTATTGGAGCAGGCTGCGGCCCAGCGGGCCGAGCGCCAGCAGGCCATCAAGGCGCCAGAAGTGGCAGCAGAAGCGCCGGCAGCGCCAGAACAAGCTGAGCCAAGCCTGGGCGCTTTTGACACCACCTTCACCTGGTCAGCTGAGGTACTCGCTGCCCAGGGCAAACGGGTCGATCAGGTCTCGCTTGAGGAGATCGATTGGCTTGGTCGTTTGCGCCAGGGCCTCGAGAAAACCCGCCAGGGCTTTGTTACCCAGCTACTCGACAACTTGGGCGATGACCCGCTCACTCCAGAGGTGGTTGATGAGTTGGAAACCACCCTGCTGCGTGCCGATGTTGGGGTGGAGGCCACCGACCGGGCCCTCGGCGCCCTTCGCCAGCGGCTCAACCAGGAGGTGGTGGATCCCGCCGAGGGTCTGCGCTTCCTCAAGGAGCAGCTGCGCGCCATCCTCGACCAACCGATTGAGACCAGTGGCCAGCCCTTGCTAGCCCCCCGCCGGGATCAGCTCAATGTGTGGCTGATGGTGGGTGTTAACGGCGTTGGTAAGACGACCACCCTCGGCAAGCTGGCCAACCTGGCGGTGCGCAGTGGTTACAGCTGCCTGATCGCTGCCGCCGATACCTTCCGGGCCGCGGCAGTGCAACAGGTGCAGGTGTGGGGCGAGCGCAGCAATGTGCCGGTGATCGCCAATCCCAGCGCTAATGCCGATCCGGCGGCCGTCGTCTACGACGCCATTGGTGCCGCCCAGGCCAAGGGCACCGAGCTGGTGCTGGTGGATACGGCCGGCCGCCTGCAGACCAAACACAACCTGATGGAGGAGCTCAGCAAGGTGCGCCGCATCGTCGACAAGCTGGCGCCGGAGGCTGTGGTGGAGTCGCTCTTGGTGCTGGATGCCAGCCAGGGCCAGAACGGCCTGCGCCAGGCGATGGCTTTTGCCAAGGCAGCTGGACTCACCGGCGTGGTGCTTACCAAGCTCGATGGCAGTGCCCGGGGCGGCGTGGCCTTGGCGGTGGCCTCCGAAGCTGGTCTGCCGATCCGCTTCATTGGCGCCGGTGAAGGCATCCGCGACCTACGTCCTTTTAACAGCTTTGAGTTCGTTGAGGCTCTGCTGGCTCGCTGAGGTAAGCCGGGCAATTGCCCGTACCGTCGCTAGCTTGCAAAGCCGCCGCGGCCGCACAGTGCCCAATCGGTGAGCAACAAGCCGCCCCCCCACCCGGTGCCTCCCCAGGGTCCGGCCCTGTTGTCGGCTGCAGCTTCGTTGCGGCAGCTGCTCGACAGCCTCAGCCGGGAACAACGGCGTAACCAGGAGCTGCTGGCCTCCCTGGCTTTTGCTTTGCGCAGTTTCACTAACCTGGGTCGCTTTCTTGAGCTGGTGCCGCTGGTGGCGGCCCGGCTTGTGGAAGCCGAGGGGGCTCTGCTGGTGGTGTTCCATGAGGATGGGCGCCTCTGGCGCGAGCATCTGCAGGCCACGCCGGCGGAGCCCTGCGCCGAGCTGGTACGCCAGCTGGCGGCATTGGCGGATGGGGAGCTGGCAGCCCTCAGTGGTGATGCGGCCGTTGCGGCCCTTCTGGATCAGCGTGTGGGCCGGCTATTGGGTGTGGCCCAGGTGGTTGCCACATCGGTGGTGTCCCGCAGCCTGCAGCGTGGCCGCCTCTATATCTTCAGCAATCGCAAGGGCTTTGCCTGGAGCGAGGTGCATCGCCGCCACCTGCAGCTGGTGGCAGATCTCAGCGCGGTGGCCCTGGAAAACGAGACCCTGATCCAGATAATGCGGCGCCACGAGCGTCTCGATCGTCAGCTCAGCATTGGTGCTGAAATCCAGGCCCAGCTGCTGCCGGATCATTGTCCGGTGATCGATGGCGTTGAGCTGGCAGCCCGTTGCCGCCCCGCCTTTCAGGTGGGCGGCGACTACTACGACTTCATCCCTACCCGCCCCCAGCTGCTGGGCCGCCGCCGCGAGCAGGCCCGCTGGGCGCTGGTGATGGGCGATGTGATGGGCAAGGGCGTGCCAGCAAGCCTGCTGATGACCCTGCTGCGTGGCATGTTGCGGGCCGAGGTGCTGAGTGGCCATTCCCCCGAGCGGATCCTCCACGATCTCAACCAGCTGGCCCAGGAGGACCTGGCCCAATCGCATCGGTTTGTGACCCTCTTCTATTCCGATTACGACCCGCGCACCCGCCTGCTGCGCTACGCCAATGCGGCCCACAATCCGCCTTTGATCTGGCGGCGCCAGCGTAACCAGGTGGAGCGTCTCGATGCCCCGGGCCTGCTGATTGGTCTGCAGAGCGAAGCCGATTACGGCCTTGAGCAGATTGAGCTGGATCCGGGCGATGTATTGCTCTATTACACCGATGGGGTCACCGAGGCCTCCGGCTTCAGCGGCGAGCGCTTCGACGAGGAGCGGCTGGTGCGGCACCTACAGGCTGCCTGCCGCTCCGGCATCGGCGCCCAAGGGATTCTGGATCAGCTGTTTGCCCGGCTCGATCGCTTTGTGGGGGCAGACCGGCAGCTCGACGATGACGCTTCGATGGTGGTGCTCAAGGTGCGGGAGGAGGTGATGCTGCCCTCCCTGCCAAGCTGATTCCCTGCCCAGCGCCACACGTCGAGCCCCGAATGGCTGTTGATTCCACCGCGTCTACCTGGAGCCAGCGTTTCGAGCAGGGCCTGCATCCGGCGATCGAGCGTTTCAATGCCTCGATCGGCTTCGACATCACCCTGTTGCAGCAGGACCTGGACGGTTCCGTTGCCCACGCCCGCATGCTGGGCAGCTGCGGCGTAATCAGCGAGGCCGAGGCGGCCCAGCTGATTGAGGGTCTGGAGAATGTGAGAGCCGAGGCAGCCCGGGGCGAGTTCAACCCCGGCCTGGAGGCTGAAGATGTGCATTTCGCCGTCGAGCGGCGCCTGATTGAGTTGCTCGGGCCCTTAGGCAAGAAACTGCACACCGGCCGTAGTCGCAACGACCAAGTGGGTACCGACCTGCGCTTGTGGTTACGCGGCCAAATTGATGCCATTGACGGGGGCCTGCTGCGCTTCGAGCGTGCCCTGCTGGCTCAGGCTGAGCTTCACAGCACGGTGCTGATCCCCGGCTATACCCACCTGCAGCGGGCCCAGCCGGTGTGCCTGGCCCACCACCTACTTGCTTATATCGAGATGGCCGAGCGGGATCGCGCCCGCTTGGCCGACGTGCGCGGGCGGGTAAATATCTGTCCTCTTGGGGCAGCGGCCCTGGCGGGTACGCCGGTGCCGATCGATCGGCGTCAGACAGCCGCTGAGCTGGGTTTTGACACCATCTACGCCAACAGTCTCGATGCGGTCAGCGATCGGGACTTTGCGGTGGAGTTTATGGCTGCCGCCAGCCTGGTGCTGGTGCACCTCAGCCGGCTTAGTGAGGAGGTGATTCTCTGGGCCAGTGAGGAGTTTGGTTTTGTAGGTCTTACCGATCGCTGCGCCACCGGCAGCAGCCTGATGCCCCAGAAAAAGAACCCGGATGTGCCCGAGCTGGTGCGGGGCAAGAGCGGCCGGGTGTTTGGCCACCTGATGGGCTTGCTAACCATGATCAAGGGCCTGCCTCTGGCCTACAACAAGGACTTCCAGGAAGACAAGGAGGCCCTATTTGATGGGGTGCGCACCTGCCTCGACTGCCTCGAGGCGATGGCGATCCTGTTTGAAGAGGGGCTCGAGTTCCGGCCTCAGCGTCTGGCGGCGGCGGTGGCGGCGGATTTCTCCAATGCCACCGATGTGGCCGATTACCTGGTCGCAAAGGGGGTGCCCTTCCGCGAGGCTTACCAGCTGGTGGGCGGCCTGGTGAAGGGCTGCCTGGGAGAGGGAATCCTGCTGCGCGATCTGCCCCTGGAGCGCTGGCAGCAGCTCCATCCTGCTTTTGAAGCTGATATCTATGCAGCCATTACGCCCCAGCAAGTGGTGGCGGCTAGGTGCAGCGAGGGGGGTACGGGCTTTGCGCAAGTTGATCAGCAGTTGCAGCGGATCCGGATGCGACTTGCCTCCTGAGAGCGGCCAGTTCTCGCCAGTCGTCTTAGGGTTGAATGGTTAGTGGCCTAATGGCCCACATGCATCGGTCCCACGGCCGATATTTGGCTTGTGAGTATTTTTGTTGGCAACCTTCCCTTCCGCGCTGAGCAGGAAGACGTGGCGGAATTGTTTGCACCCTTCGGTGAGGTGTCCAGCTGTTCCCTACCCCTAGAACGGGACACCGGGCGCAAGCGCGGTTTTGCCTTTGTTGAGATGGCTGATGAAGCAGCCGAGGCGAAGGCAGTTGAGGCCCTGCAGGGGGCTGAGCTGATGGGTCGCCCCCTGCGCATCAACAAAGCCGAGCCCCGCGGCGGCGGCGGTGGTGGTGGTGGCGGCGGTCAGCGTCGGGGCGGCTATGGCGGCGGTGGCGGTGGCGGTTACGCAGGCGGTGGCGGCGGGGGCTACAACC
>CAZKER010000325.1:0-2534 GCA_964551845.1 uncultured Cyanobium sp. | reverse complement strand
GATTAGGGTTGGCGATCTGTAGGTTCATGGTTCTGATCTGAGTGTTGTGCTCACGCCTGGGAACGATTCTGTTGCGGATTACAAGTCCAGGATGACCTTCGCTGCAATGGCGATCTGATAAATGATCTGGCTGATGCCGCGGGTGACTTCGATGCTCTTGGTCTGCACCTTGGGCAGCACGAGGATCTCATCGCCCTGCTTTATGGCCACCTGGCTGCTGTCGTTGCCGAAGAAGTTCCAGCTGTTGTCGCCAGCCTCCTCGAAGCTGCCGTCACGGTGGGCGACGATCACCCGCGAGGTGTCGGCGCTTTGCGAATAGCCCCCGGCCCGCTTGATGTAATCCTGAAGTTCGAGCTTGGGATCGTGGGCGATAGCATTGGGAAAGACCACCTCGCCACTTACCAGAACCAGGCCGTTATGTATGGGAATACGGATCACGTCGCCGTTTTCCAGCAGCAGCTCATCACGCTGGAGGGACTGCGCGATCATGACCTGACCGCTGGGCTCGACCTGCTTGGCGCGTTCGACCCACTGCAGCATGAGTTCGGCCTCATCCTTGCGCAGGCGTGACTCCTCGTTGGTGGCGGAACGTGCGGTGAGCACGCTGGTTTCCAGACTTTTGAGGGCCGTGGCAAGCATCTGCTTCTGGCGCTCGCGCACGCTCTGGCGAAAAAGCTGGAAATTGGCGGCATCCGAGTTTGCCGTGTACTGGATGTTCTTGATCAAGTCGCCAAGCTTGGCGCCATAGGGCAGCACATATTCCTGCGCGCTCTGGTGCTCGCCTTCGACGCGGACGGTAATGGTGCCGGGCTTCTTGTCCGCGGTGAACTCGATGTCGTCGCCGTTTTGCAGGCTGACCTGGTAAGCCTTGTCCATGGGGTAGTACTCGACGTTCTTCACCGTGCCGCTATTGCGGACCACCCGAATGTGGGTAGCCTGCGCCAAGGGCTTGGCCACCTTGATGAGATCCGCCACGGAGTAGTTGCTGCTGCCTTCGAATTCGAAGCGCTTGGCATTATCGGCAAGGCCGCTGACCTTGACCGTGTTCTTCCGGGGCTGGACGAAAATGACGTCGCCGTCGCCCAACTGAATGAGGGGCATGCGGCCCTGGAGCAGGAAGTCATAAAGGCTGACGATGGCCCGCACCTGGTCGCCGCGCTTTACCTGAACGTTGAGAAAGGAGCCGCGGTTGGGGTCGATACCGCCGGACTGATCCAGGTAATGGAGCAGACTGTCCATTGAAGTGCCGTTGTAGAGACCGGGACGATGCACGAAACCGCCCACGAAAACCCGCACCGGCTGGGCGGCGGCGAGGCTGGCATAACTTTGCACGTTGGCCCGGTAGACGCGGCGCACCGCCTCCTCGACGGTCTTCTGCAGATCCTGGTTGCGCACACCCAACACCTTCACCGGACCAATATTGGGCAGGAAAATATTGCCTTTAGGGTCGACCGTGAACAGGGCATCGAACTCGAATGCGCCCCACATCCGTACTTGAACACTATCACCCACTGCCAGGATGTAGTCCGGGTTGAAATGGGTCGCGCCCTGACGGGCAAAGGCGCCGCTGAAAAGCTGAGCGCCAAAAACGTCGCTTTGCAAGTTGGCAGCGTAGTCGAAGGATTGCGGCGGGGGGGCAGAGATCTCCTGGGTCGGCACAAGCACCGGTTTTGCCTGTGCTGACGTGGCGAGCGTGTCGCTGCCTGCAGACTGCATTGGATTCTTCAGGGCAGCTTCCATATCTGTGGCGGCATATCCTGGTGCGATCGCAAACGCTGCAGGCAACCACAGTAGGAGGTTGAACACACCCATAAAAAATGAATTCTTAGTCATTGTTTAATGCCTCGGCATTGCGATTACACCAACGAAAATTTGTCAGTTACGACCATTGTTCCGGTTTCTGAAACCCGCATAGTCAATCCCGATGATCCTGAATGGTGGCGATCACTAGCCGAACGATGCCATACAACAGTGTCAGGGCCACCAGCAGGGTCACCAGGTTGTAGATGCGCTGGGGATAGAGGGCGATCTCGGCCTTGGCGGGCGTTTCAATCACCACCAGGCTCTTCAGCTTGCGGCTGGCTTCGATACGGGTGGTTTCCATAGCGGTCAGGGCAGCCTTGTAGGCGTCCTCGGCAAAGCCGGCTTCAAGGATCAGGTTCTGGAATTCGGAGGCCAGTGTGTTGAGGCGGCTGCCATCCTGGGAGGCCACCTTGCCGCGTTCCTTGTCCAGCTGGGCCTTGAGGGCGGCGATCTGGCTGCGCATGAGGACGACTTGAGGCGCGTTTTCCTGCAGGTAGCCAGTGAGCGCCTTGAGTTCGGCCTCCTTGTGGGCGACCTCGCTCTCCAGTTGGGCACTCAAGGTGGCCGTAGCCTGGGCCTGGGCAACCGGGTCGAGAACCTTGTGCCGGTTCTGGAAGCTGATCAGGGTGGATTTGGCTGCTTGATAACGCTGCTTGGCCTTGAGCATCTCGCCTTCGGCGAAGGCCATCTGCTCCCGGGCAAGACGGTGGGAGATTTCATTCACGAAGCGT
>CAZKER010000324.1:0-5184 GCA_964551845.1 uncultured Cyanobium sp. | reverse complement strand
AACGATATTTGGGGGGCAGCCCCCTGAGAAAATAGCTCGATGCCAGGTAAAACATTCATCCCAACCAACTTCTGCTTCTCATGATGAGTAGCGTTGTAGTTGACTTAAAAGCCACCCGTCGGGTGGCTTTTTTGTTGGTTTTTTGCACCTAGGATTCGGATAGACCTATGGGCTGGCGCTACTGTCAACCTAGATCCAATAGGTGGCAGGGTGGAAGGAGCAAGGGGTGCCGTGCCTTGTCGGAAATGGGGTGGGGAGCAGAAGAGAAGATTATTGCCGTTTTGGTTGGCTTATAGGCTTTGGCTAAGGCTTGACTGTGTTGACCTAAGTGCTGCATTCGCTTACCACAGCCTCCAGTCCTTGTTTCCTGTTTTGTTAATTGCACTCTCAATTGCCGCCAGGTTGCTCGGTCGTGATGAGGGTTTGGTTGAAAGACTGTTAGTAGTTGTTTCGGATATCTTGCCTGATTCGGCAATTCCTATTTTTTCTACGACGTTGTCTGCTTTTTTACGGCAGGGTTTTGGGGCTGGAATCCTTGGGGCTGTTGTGTTGGTCTTGACGGCCAGTAACGCCTACCTCACTCTGCAACGCGGCGCTGATCGTCTGTGGTGGAACCGGCCTACTGGTTTTGAGGATTTGCCGTGGAAGCTTTTAGTTGTGCGATATGTGCGCTTGCGTTTCAAGGCCTTTGGGCTGGTTTCTTTATTTGCGCTTCTTATCGTAATAGATCAGATTTTTACTAATATGCGTCTTCTAGGCTCAGCCGGTTTGTGGTCTCGCGCCCTTGAGATTTGGCCAACTGCCGATGGCTTACAGCGACCTGTGTCTTCACTGCTTGACCTGCTGATTTCGTTGTTAATAGCTATTGCCTTGTCCATGCTGTTGTTATGGATGCTGCCTTCACGACGCGTTGCTTGGCAGCCACTATTCCCGGGGGCGCTATTAATTGGTTCATCGCTCACAATCCTCAATTTGGCACTTGGCCGGATTCTGGTGGCACTGGGTCTGCGCTTTCAGGCCTATGGATTGGTGGGTGGTGTGCTGCTCCTGAGCCTTTGGGTCTGGTTGGTTGGTGTCATCCTGTACTACGGTCAATGTTTATGCGTCGTCCTTGATCGGCGCCAGCGCGCCAAGATGGAACCATCCTGCACTAATTGAGTCCAGCTGATGCAGCCTTCGCGCACTTGGATCTGGTTGCTTCTGGCGAGCCTGCTGCTGCTGGCTCCTGGGCCTGTAGGGCGCTTCGTGCTCGACCTGCTTGGAGGCATCACCTTGCTCCTGGTCTTGCTGCCCTTGTTCTTGGGTGCGGCTGGCTTCGTTGCTTGGCAGGTGATTCAGCGGCGGCTGCGCACCTGTGAATCCTGCGGCTTCACCTCAATGCAGCAGGAATACTGTCCGGCATGTGGCAGCCCTTTCGCTGCATCAGCCATGGGTGCTGAATCGGGTGAGCAGTTCGATGCCAGTAACGTCACCATTGATGTGCAGGTTGTTGATGGTAGTGATAAGTCCCCTTGATCGACAGTCGCTGACTCTGTCAATTGTAGACATGTCAATTTCAGCTACGGGCTAGTTCCTCAAGTCGTCTTTCCCGTAGATACAAAAAGAATGGAGCGCCAAAGGCGAAGGCCAAGGTCACGCAGCTAAGTAATACCCATGGTAATCCGCGCATTTGCAGCCGCCTGCTTTCTTGCACGATCCAAATCACTACTGCAGTAGCTCCTATTGCTAGATCCCTTGATAGTGAACTGGCGGCTGGATTCGCATTTGCCAGCTGCACAAATAAGCCGAGGTCGAAGCTTGCCCCGTATTCGCTTATGAATTCTAGGTTTGCCAGCCAGGGCAGCACTGCTCCGCTTATCGCTAAGGCTAGATAAACCCACTTGAGCACTGAAGTCCCCTTAATAGAGGGTGTGACTGAACTGTTGTTCGATTTGGTCTCCATGGTCTGAATTCGTTTATTTGAGATCGGTAAAAGGATGTAAGGCGGTGTCGCCCTCTTGCCACAGCATCACTTCCTGTTCCACGTTGGTGAGAACGGCTTCGCAGCGCTCCATGTAGGCGCGAGCTTGTCGATAAAGCCTCGTCATCGCCTCTACATCCAAGTCGGTGGCCTGCAGGGCTGCCAAGGTCAGTTGCAGGGCGGTATGGGCTTCGTTGTATGAGAGATCTACAGCATGGTCTTTGCTATTGGCATCTTTGCTTGTTTGGCTTGTTACTTTTGCCTTTGGCATGGTTTAGGGCGTAGCCGCAGGGGTTTGAGGATTAATCTCGCGCACCACGGCGCTCAAATGGCCGTCGGCGAGCTGGGCGACGACGGCGGCGCCTTTTTCTAGTTGGTGTACGGAGCGCACTACAACGCCATCGCCATTGCGCAGCAGACAGAAGCCTCTTTCCAGCTGATGTTCTGGGGAAAGGGCTCGCAGCAGCTGCTGGGCGTGCCCTAAGGCCTGACGACGACAGTTCAGTAGGGCGGTGGGATGGACGCCTGCAAGTCGCTCCCGATCTCGGGCTAGCCGCTGGCGTTCCCCTTGCAGCCTTAGCTGTATGAGCTGCTGCAGGTGCCCTCCCTGCTGTTGCAGAGCCTTCAGCGCTATGCGGCGATCTGGCAGGAGTGCCACCAGGGCGGCAGTGGGGGTCGCGGCTCTGTAGTCGGCCACCAGGTCAGCAACGGTTGTGTCGTCTTCATGGCCAATGCCGCTAACTACGGGCACCGGACAGGTGGCCAGACAGCGTGCCAGCTCTTCGTTGTCAAACACTGCCAGGTCCTCACGGCTACCGCCGCCGCGGCCGATCACGATCGCATCGATTCCCAATCGTTCCACTTGCTTGCTTACCTCCACCAAGGTGCGGCAGATAGCTGCCTGTACGGGGCCTTGCACTGGTATGGGCACTACGAGTACGGCCGCCGCCGGCCAGCGCTCGGCGCTGGTGCGCAGCATGTCGGCTAGGGCTGAGCTCGGACAGCTTGTGAGTAGGGCGATACGACGTGGAAAGGGCGGCAGGGGCCGCTTGCGGAGTGGATCCAGCAGCCCTTCGAGGTCTAGCCGGTCCCGTACCTGCTCGAACTGGCGCAGGACCGAACTCAAGCTCGGCCTGATGTCGAATGCCTGAACGCAGAGGCTTGCCCGGTTGCTCCAGAAGTTGAGCTTGCCCACCACAACCACGCCATCCCCGTCTTCGGGAATGAAGCTGAGCTTTGTCAGCTGAGAGGCCCAAACCACCGCGGAGATTGATGCCTGGTCGTCGACCAGGGTCATCCAGAGATGGCCCTTTTTGAGCTGGGGTCTGCTCACGGTGGCATCAAGCAGAAAGCGGGGGGCAAAGCCCCGCTCCAGCAGTGACGCAACCGCGCCATTCAGTTCTGCCACCCCGTAGCGCGGTATTCCTGAAGACTCTCCAGCTGCTGTCACGGCTTGATCTGCCGATAGCAGATCCACCAGTAGAAGCTCACCAGGCCAGCTATCAGAGCTACCGATCGCCCAATGGGATGGTCGACGCGCATCAGTCCTGCAGCGCAGATCACTAAGGCGCTGCTCAGCAGGCGTGAGCCATCACGGCGGTTGTTGACGTAAAAACGGGCCAAGGGCGCCTTGCCAGAAACTTCCAGTTTGGAGCAGACAGTCACAGGAAGGATCCCTGCCTCTCAATCACGGCGCATGCCCTGTTGCAGTCGCGCTTTGGTGAGTGCCGTTGCCTGCGCCTGTCGCGGGTCTTCTGGCCAGGGGTGACGGGGGTAGCGCCCGCGCAGCTCCTTGCGGACCTCCGCATAGCTGCTCTCCCAGAAGCCAGCCAGATCTTGGGTGATGGCTGCCGGCCGGCCGGCCGGCGTGAGCAGGTGCACGGTTACTGCCAGCCGGCCATCCAGCACCGCCGGGTTGGTGCGAGTGCCGAATAGCTCCTGCAGCTTCACCGCCAGCACGGGCTGGCCGCTGCTGTAATCGAGGCTTACCTGGCGGCCAGAGGGCACGGGCAGGGCCACTGGCAGCAGCCGATCGAGTTCCGGACGCAGGCCCCAGGGGGCTTCCCCCCAGAGGGCTTCGCCAAGGGGAAGGGCTTGTAGGTCGTCGCGGCTGCGTAGGCCGCTGAGGTGGGGACCAAGCCAAGCATCCAGCTGCTCTAGCAGCTGCTCGGGGCTGCAGTTGGGCCAAGGGTCTCCCAGGTGTTGGTAAGCCAGGCTGAGGCGCTGCTGGAGTTGGCGGCTAGCTCGATCCCATGGCAGGGCCTCCAGACCCAGCTGCCGCAAGCCATCTAAGAGTGCTCTGCGGATCAAGCCTGGTTCGGCTTCGCTCCAGCTACGGCGTTCCAGCACAAGTGCACCCAGCCGCAGCGAGCGTTCGCAGCGCACCCGCTGACTTTCCCCATCCCAGCGCGCTTCCACCGCGGCATATCCCTGCCCGCCGGGCTGCTCTGCTAGCTGCCGCAGTTGCCCCATATCAATGGGCACCGCCAACTGGATGCGGGCGTCTTGGCCCTGTCCATCCAGCTGGGCAACGGCCAGCGCAGAGCAGGCCACTAGGGGATCGTCAGCATGAAGCACTGCGCCACGGCCACCACTGAGTAGAAAGCGGCCAGGTCGGCCTGGCCTGACCAGGGCCAGACGCTCGGGATAAGCGGCGGCCACTAGTGCGGCTGCGGCCTCCGCCAGGTTTGCTGATCGGCTGATCGGTATTGCGGCCGTATGACTGGAGCTCTGAGCGCCCAGCTGCCTGACCTGGCGGTGCAGCTGCGTCTGCAGCTGCTTCAGCCGGCGCTGCGGGCCATCGCTAGGGCGGTTTTGTCCTAGCCAGTCAAGGCGCCGCAGCAGGTCACTCCCGGCCTCCTGACGGTTCAGGGGATCGCGCTCGCTCAGCAGCACCGCCAGAGCGCAGGCCAGATCCAGCTGGCCTAGCTGCTCGCCCAGCAGCAGCAGCTGGGCGAGGCGCGGATGCACCCCCAGTTGGGCTAAGCGCTGCCCGTGGGCGTTCAGGCGCCCGCTGGCGGCTAGAGCCCCCAGTTGATCGAGCTGCAGACGGGCCTCCTGCAGGGCGGCTGGTGGTGGTGGGTCGATCCAGTGCAGGTCGGCGCCGAGGGGATCGCCCCATTGGGCCAGTTGCAGAGCTAGTGGCAGCGGATCCACCTCCAGCAACTCCGGTGGATCGAAGGCGGGACGGCGCTGCTGTTCGGCGGGCGACCAGAGACGCAGGC
>CAZKER010000323.1:0-2376 GCA_964551845.1 uncultured Cyanobium sp. | reverse complement strand
GGGGCCAGGGTCGTCGGGAGCGGAAGGTGGACGCCAATGGGCTTTTCAGGGTGCGCACGCCTGTGCCAGCACGATTGAAGCGGGCGGCTACCGCCAGGTTCAAGGCGGATCTCAATCTCTGGCGCATCCATGGTCTCTGGCTTAATGAGAAATAACCGCAAGCCTTGCCCATGCAGCCGGAGCAGCGTCGGGATCCGATCGAGCTACTCAGCCAGCAGGAAGCGCAACGCCTCCCCTGGCTGGTGCCGGTGCGCCACAGCCGCATGGCCCAGAGCCCCTTTGCCTTCTTTCGCGGTGCCGCGGCGGTGATGGCCGCCGATCTGGCCCGCCAGTCTCATTCGGGGCTGATGGTGCAGCTCTGCGGCGATGCTCACCTGCTCAATTTCGGGTTCTACGCCTCGCCTGAGCGCAGCCTGCTGTTCGATATCAACGACTTCGACGAGACTTACCCCGGCCCCTTTGAGTGGGACGTGCAGCGGTTGGCCGCCAGCCTGGTGCTGGCCGCCCGCAGCCTCGGACTCAGCGGCTCCCAGCAGGAGAAGATCTGCCGCCGCAGCCTGCGGGCCTATGCCAAAGCCATGGCTGAGTTCGCTGCCATGCCTTTGATGGAGATGTGGGTGGCACGACTGGATCTCGAACGCCTCCTGGCTGAGAGCCATGAGGGGTGCCTCAAGAACCATCTCCGGGATGTGACCGCGGCAGCCTGCCGCCGCAATAGCCGCCAGGGCGTTCGCAAATTGTGCGAATCCGATGGGGATGGGGGGCTGCGATTCCGCCACGATCCCCCACTGATCTGGCGCTTAGCCCATCTGGACGAGAAATGGCTGAGTCCGATGGGCTGGCAGAGCTGGGCGCACCAGGGCTACAACTCCTATCGGCAGAGCATTCGCCCGGAGATACGCCACGTGATCTCCGGTTTCCGGCTCGTGGATGCGGCGTACAAGGCCGTGGGCGTGGGATCGGTGGGCACCCGCTGTGCCATCGGCCTGTTTGTGGGTGATGACCCCGATGAAGTGCTGCTGCTGCAGAGCAAACAGGCGGAACCCTCTGTGCTCGCCCCCTATCTCAACGGTGTGGCCCCTGCCCACCAGGGGGAGCGAGTGGTGCAGGGGCAGCGTCTGATGCAAACCGCGAGCGATGCCTTCCTTGGCTGGACCACGAATCCAAGCGGCGATCACTTCTATTGGCGCCAGCTGCGTGACTGGAAGGGCTCGGTGGATGTGAGCTGCCTGGATGCCAATGCCCTGAAGGATTACGGCAAGCTCTGCTCCTGGACCCTGGCCAAAGCCCATGCCCGCTCGGGACATCGCCGGGCTATTGCCGCCTATCTGGACAAGGGCAAGGCCTTTGCCGCCACGGTTCTGGAGCAGGCGATCACCCATGCCGATCAGGCCGAACGCGACCATCGCCAGTTGCTGACGGCCATCGCCGCGGACAGCCTGGAGGCGAGCGATGTGTTTTGAGACGATGAGCGTCCGCTGGCAGCTGCAACGTTGGACTGGCCTGGTGCAGCTGTCCTGGTCGCCACCAAGAAACGGTGCGGGAATCAGTGAACTGGTCAAATAGCGGCATCAGCCTGCCCAGCTCCACCGCCCGCAGGCTCAATGCCAGGGCCTGGGGATCGCCAGCGAAGGCCATGTCGCTGTCGCGCCAGATCTGCCGCGGGAACTGATCGAGCAGCAGCACTAGTGCCAGGGCACGGCTTGGCTCAGCACTCCAGGAGTCGAGTTCACCGGCGATCGCCTGCCGGGTCATCAAGAGAAAGCGTTGCCTCGAAACTTGCCATCGGGGTAATCGGTCCCACAGTCGTTGCGCTCCACCAGGTTGCTCAGGGCCTGATAGGCCCAGTCCGTGGGACGCAGATCAGAAAACTGATTGATGCTGGTGACCTGCTCCGTTTCTGAGGACGGCGTTGAATAGCGCGCGGGACAGGTCTCATACGAGCGCAGTGGCAAAGACGAGATTTTTGATCTGATTAGCAAGAGCTACACCAATCTGCTCCGCCGCTGGGATTCCTGATGGGGCTCAGTGTGTACAGCCTTTGTGTCTAAGACGAAATCCCCTGCCGGACAACCAAGCCCGGTGCGATGGCCCCTGGACGTATACCCGTTCAGGCTTGGTCTCTTCCGGAGGGGGCTGGGTGCAGCTGCTCGTGGGGTTGGGCTTGGCAACAGCCGTGATCGTTGTCAAATCAGGTGATCGACACCGGTCTTCAGTGGGGGCAAGGGGAGTTCATGAAGGGGGCTTCACAGCTGACGCCAGGATGCGGCGGCACATTCGTCAGACTGGCCCGAAGTGGCATCCCCTCTGCAGATCCGCCCCTTTGAGCCGGCCGACTGGCCGGGGTTGTGGGCGCTGCTGGAGCCGGTGTTCCGC
>CAZKER010000322.1:0-9016 GCA_964551845.1 uncultured Cyanobium sp. | reverse complement strand
CAGGGCCAGCCGCAGCGGTGATCACCCCTTCGATTGCATCGCAGTGGGCAACCGGATCACGCACCACGCCGCCCTTGCCTACCCGGCCCTTGCCCACCTCAAACTGAGGCTTGACCAGCAAGAGCAGATCCACGGGGGCCTGGGGTTGCAATAGCCCCAGCAGGGCGGGCAATACCAGCCCCAGGGCAATGAACGACACATCAGCCACCGCCAGATCGGGCAAGGGATCCTCGGGCCCGTAAAGAGCATCGGGGGTGAGGTGACGCAGGTTGGTGCGCTCCTTGAGTACCACCCGCGGATCACTGCGCAGGCTCCAGGCGGTTTGGCCATAGCCCACATCAATTCCGTAAATGCGGCAAGCCCCGTGCTGGAGCAGGCAATCACTGAAGCCGCCAGTGGAGATGCCGCCATCAAGACAAACGCGCCCCTGCACTGCGATTGGGAAGGCCTCCAGGGCCCGTACCAGCTTCTCGCCGCCCCTGGAGACGTAGCGGGGGGGCTGCTGCACCAACAGCTCCGCCTCCGGCAGCACCTCGGTGCCCGGTTTATCGAGCACACGGTCGCCCTGGCGCACTCGCCCGGCCCTAATCAACTGCTGGGCCTGCTGACGGCTAGCCGCCAGGCCACGGGCCACTAGCTCCAGATCCAGTCGTTGCTTGCGGGCCATGGCGCTCCACGTTTTGTGATCAAACCACAACGCAACCGGAACAGATTCCAAGCATCCCTGCCTCCGCACCAAAACCCAGCAGAGGATGGCGCCCAGAAGTTGATCCGGCACCAATGGCCACCTCAATCCGGACCGCGACATTTCCAGCCAATGTGATCGAACTGCTCCATCCCGGCAGCTTCGTCAAACTGCGCAACCAGCCTTCCGACCTACCCCCCTTCCAGCTGATCCAGTGCCGAGGCGGCCGCTGCTGGGTGCGCCAGCAGGCCTGGGGCCATCAAGTGCACTGGGAAGTTGAGCACAGGCGCCTGACGACCGCTGCCTGAGGGGCTGTAGGGGCGCACCCATACATTGGTCTGGACGTGAGCCAGACGCGGCCTTGATCGAGCGTTACACCCTGCCCGAGATGGGCAACCTCTGGAGTGAAGAGGCCAAATTCCAGAGCTGGCTTGATGTGGAGATCGCCGCCACCGAGGCCAATTGTGAATTGGGGCGAGTGCCTGCCGAGGCGGTGGCCACAATTAAAGAGAAGGCCACTTTTTCAGTGGAGCGGATCCTCGAGATCGAAGCCGAGGTG
Source organism: uncultured Cyanobium sp. (assembly GCA_964551845.1). GTDB lineage: Bacteria > Cyanobacteriota > Cyanobacteriia > PCC-6307 > Cyanobiaceae > Cyanobium_A. Next base: position 7,772 of record CAZKER010000322.1, on the reverse strand, counting down.
CGCCACGACGTGATCGCCTTCCTCACCAACGTCAATGAGCATGTGGGGGATGCGGGCCGCTACATCCACGTGGGTATGACCAGCTCAGATGTGCTGGACACGGGCCTTGCACTGCAGATGAAGGGCTCGGTGGCCCTGCTGCGCAACGAGCTCGATGGCCTGGCCGCAGCCCTTAGGGCTTTAGCCAGCGAGCACAAGGCCACTGTGATGATCGGTCGCTCCCACGCCATCCACGGCGAGCCGATCACCTTCGGCTTCAAGGTGGCCGGCTGGCTGGCGGAGGTGGAGCGCAACCGCGAGCGGCTGGAGCGGCTGGAAACGGTGGTGAGCGTGGGCCAGATCTCCGGCGCCATGGGCACCTACGCCAATACGGACCCCCAGGTCGAGACGATCGCCTGCGCCAGGCTCGGCCTGGTGCCCGACACCGCCAGCACCCAGGTGATCTCCCGCGATCGCCACGCCGAATACGTGCAAACCCTGGCCCTAGTGGGCGCGGCTCTTGAGCGTTTCTCAACCGAAATCCGCAACCTGCAGCGCACCGACGTGCTCGAGGTGGAGGAGAACTTCGCCAAGGGGCAGAAGGGCAGCTCCGCGATGCCCCACAAGCGCAACCCGATCCGCAGCGAGCGCATCAGCGGCCTGGCCCGGGTGCTACGCAGCTACGTGGTGGCCGCCCTAGAAAACTGCGCCCTCTGGCACGAACGCGATATCAGTCACAGCTCGGTAGAGCGCATGATGCTGCCCGACTGCTCCGTCACCCTGCACTTCATGCTGCGGGAGATGACCGAGGTGGTGAAGGGCTTGGGGGTGTACCCCGAGAACATGGCCCGCAACATGAACGTCTACGGCGGCGTGGTGTTTAGCCAGCGGGTGCTGCTGGCCCTTGTGGAAGCCGGCATCAACCGCGAAGACGCCTACCGGATCGTGCAGCGCAACGCCCACACCGCCTGGAACGCAGACGGTGGCAACTTCCGCGCCAACCTCGAGGCCGATGGGGATGTAACCAGCAAGCTCAACCCTGAGCAGCTGGCGGAGTGTTTCAGCACCGATCTTCATCAAGCCAATCTGGGCGTGATCTGGGAGCGGCTGGGGGTTTGAGCTGAGGGCTTGAGCTGAGCGCTTGAGCTGGCAGTTCAACCCCAATGCAGCCGAATCGGCACAGCCCCCTCGAGGCTCAGCTTGACCGGGCAGCTTTCACCGGCACGACGCAGCACAGCGCGCTGCTGCTCGCTGAGACCAGCCGGCAAGCTGATCCACACTTCCAGCAGGGCAATGCGCCGTGGCGCCTCGGCTCCCATGGTCTTCTGCACCCGGGCCGTTGCTCCCTGCAGCGGCCAGCCGTGGCGCTCGGCGACGATTCCCAGGATCGTCAGGATGCAGGTACTCAGGGCCGTGGCCACCAGATCGGTGGGCGAGAAACGCTCCCCCTTGCCCTGGTTGTCGGTGGGAGCATCGGTCTCGAGCACAGAGGCCGAGGGCCCATGGCTGGAGTGGCAGCGCAGGGCTCCCTGGTAGCGGCTATCGATCGTGGTCATCGGGTGGCGTAAGCACCATCCCACTCAAGCGCCTGGACGGTGATACGGCCCGCCCTGAAGAATTGTGCTGGCGCGATAGAGCTGCTCTAGCAGCAGCAGCCGAGCCAACTCATGGGGGAACGTCATCGGCGAGAGGCTGAGGCGCCAGTGGGCCTGTTCCTTGAGTGCCGCCGCAAGCCCATCAGCACCGCCGATCACGAAGGCAATGCGATCCGATCCTGAACCGCGCAGCTGCTCGGCGAAGGCAAGGGAATCCAAGTTCAGCCCCTCTTCGGTGAGCACCACCAGCCGCTCCTCAGGCCGCAGGGCTGAGCTGATCGCCTCCGCCTCCTTGGCCATGGTGGAATCTTTGAGCTCCGCGATCTCCAGCCCGGGCAACCGCTTGCAATAGAGGGCAATGCCCTGCTGCACCCATGCCTTACGAACTTTGCCCACGGCCAGGATGCGGATGCGGGCAGGGTTGATCACGGGCGCACCAGCAGCCGGCTCAGGCTTGGGGAAATTTCGGCGTGGGAAATTCCGGAGTGGGTCGCTCGATAGCCGGATCGAGCTTGCCTTTGCCACTGGCCAGCAAATCCTCGATCTCGCACACGGGGAAGCGATTGATCGATTTGAGAGCAGCTCGGGCCTTGGTGCGCAGCTGCTCGCTGATTGCCTCGCAGTACGGCACTTGGGCCAGCAAATCGACAGTGCGGCGCAGGATCCTCACCACATCACCCTCATCGAGGGAGGTGTTGGAAATCACGTCGCTCCAGCTGGCGCCTTTAGCCCAGGCGTGCACTAGGCCCGTCAGCTCAGGCTCCCACCAGAGCGGGAAGTTCACCTTGGCGTGCTCCTGTTGACGCTCCAGCTCGCGGCGCAGGCCGCGCAGATCATGCAGGGCCTCCTCTGCAGCCGGCGGTGGCGGGTAGCCGCACCACAGATCGGGCCGGTTGACTTCGGAGGAAATGGCTTCGAACACAGACGCCAGCTGGGGCGGATCGAGCTCATCGAGGTGGCCGCTCATTAGGGCAAGCCCGAGCCACAGCTCGTTGTCACCGCGCAGGGCTGCCACGGTGCGGCCCACCTCGGTGGGCTCCAGGCCATCAGCTCCCGCCAGAGCACCAAAAAAGCGCAATACCTCAATCAGAGCAAGGAAGGTGTCCCAGTGGCGGTTGGAGCGAAAGTGCAACAGCTGCTGGCGCTCCTCAATCTCAAGCTGTAACTCCTCCATACGGCGGCGGTGCTTCTTGAGCTGGCGGCGGTCGCCCCAACGGTGAGCCGGATGCAGCTCTAGGCCTTCCTCCAACTGATGCACCAGCTGGGCCTGGGCCTGTACCTCACCCGCTAGGTCGTACTGGGGGGTGGCCATGTCATGGCGACTGGCCATGTGGGCAACGGCAAGAGCCAAGCCGCCGCTGGCCTGATCGCCGTGGCGCAACTCGCCAAGCTGGCGCAACTCGGGGGGATCTACCTGGCTCACCTGCAGACAACTGAGCTCGGCGTGGAGGCTCACCACCCCGTGGCAGGGCAACAACAGCCAAAGGTTGTCGTCGGTGAGGCACTTGAGCAGTGGAAACTGCCCCGGCCCCTTCACCTTCTCCACAATCACCGCCGGCGTCACCCGGCCACGCAGCTGGGGTGCCTTAAGGCTCACCAAGGTGCCCTCGCTGGCGAACTGGAGAGCCAGGGTGAGCTCATGGGCGACGGTTTCCTCGGCCTGCTGCTGCAGGATCCGCAAAATGCGTCGCTCCTCGCGCAGATGAGCACGCTGCTTTTCGTAGTCCTCGAAGTCGTCCCAGGGCACCTCGCCGGAGCCATCTTCCAGGCCCTCCAACTGCTGCATCAACTGGGCGATACGGGCCTCGTCCTCCACCAGATCGAGGGTGGCCAGGTAGCGGCCGAAACTGCGCTCGACCAGCTCCTTGGCCTTGGCTAGGTCGTGGCGCTGCAATAGGTTGAGCACCATGCCGTAGCTGGGCGTGAACTGGCTCACCAGCGGATCGGCCGGCGCCGTGGCCAGCTGGCCTGCTTCACGCACCCCTTCAAAGCGGCTCTGCACCGTCACCACATAGCCCTGGGAATCGAGGCCGCGACGGCCGGCCCGGCCCGCCATCTGCAAAAACTCACTGCCCATTAAGGGCCGGTGGCCTCGCTCGGTGCGCTTGCTCAAAGCCGAGATCACCGTGGTGCGGGCGGGCATGTTGATGCCGGCCGCCAGGGTTTCGGTGGCGAACACCACCTTGATCAACCCCTGCTGGAACAGTTCCTCGATCAGCTCCTTCCAGGCCGGAAGCACCCCGGCATGGTGGGCGGCGATGCCCCGCAGTAAGGCCTCAGCGTGGCCGCCTTCCCGCACCGCCTCGGGGGTAGTCGCCACAAACAAATCCAGACGGGCCTTGATGCGCGCCTGCTCAGCAGGCGTAACCAGGGCAGCCTTACCCAGCTCCTTGACGCCCTTGTCGCAACCACGGCGACTGAAAATGAAGTAGATGGCCGGCAGCATGTCGCGCTCCGCCATCTGAGCCACCACAAAACCCAAGGGAGGAGCCTCGGGCTGGGGCGGTTTCGGTGTCTTCGGGCCCTTGCGCTGGCTGCCCTTGGGGGCGCGCCACACCTTGCAGTTGGGATGGAGCCCGGTGCCCTCGTCGTTGAGCAGGGGGTGCAGCCCCTTGGCACTGCAAAAGCTGAAGGCCAGCGGCACCGGCCGGTGATCGCTCAGCACAAGCTGGGTGGGGCCATGCACCTTTTCAATCCAATCGGTCAGCTGGCCGGCATTGGCCACGGTGGCCGAAAGCGCTACCAACTGGATCGGCGGTGGGCAATGAATGATCGATTCCTCCCAGACGGTGCCCCGCTGGGAATCGTTCATGTAGTGACACTCATCGAGCACCACCGCCTCTACTCCCTCCAGGGGGTCATCTCCCGCATCGGCTTCCGCGTAGAGCATGTTGCGGAAGATCTCAGTGGTCATCACCACCACCTGGGCCTCGCGGTTGAGGCTCATATCACCGGTGAGCAGCCCCACCTTGTCGGCGCCGAACTGCTCACGAAAATCGCGCAGTTTCTGGTTGGAGAGCGCCTTCAGCGGGGTGGTGTAGAAAACTTTCTGGCCATGGGCCAGAGCGCGGTAGATGGCGTACTCGCCAACCAGCGTCTTACCGGAGCCGGTGGGGGCGCTGACTACCACCGAATGCCCTTGGTTAAGCGCGTCGATCGCCTCGAGCTGAAAATCGTCGAGCGGGAAGGGGAAAACCGCTGCAGGATCCAGCGCATTGGGCGCCAATTCAGGCACGCTGCTGTAAGGGCTGGATCATCGAACCATCCTATGGGTGATGGGCATAATCCGCCTCAAGCCAGCTCCAGTGCCCTCGACAGCGGCGCGGAGCCACTTGTGCAAAGACCGTGGCACAAGCTCGGATCTAGCGTTTGCACAGCAATGTCCGGTCGTTGAGACAACCCGGCACCACCTCGCCCCTCCCAGGGGGAAAAGCCATCTCCTGGCGGGAGGAATTGCGGCGCCAACTCGCAGCCATTCCCCCCCAGCGCCGCCGCAGCCTGCGCAGCTTTGACACCACTGCAGCAGCCGCCTCCTTGGAGCCTGCCACTCCCGATACCTGGAGCGGCCCCCTGCTCGATCTGGCGAGCAACGACTACCTAGGCCTGAGCCGCCACCCCGACGTAGTGGCAGCCGCCCAGGCTGCCGCAGCCAGCCAGGGTTTAGGAGCCGGAGCCTCGCGATTGGTGAGCGGCAGTCGGCCAGTGCATGGCGAGCTGGAGGCAGCGCTGGCGGCCTGGCTGGGTCGCGAGCGGGTGCTGCTATTCCCCAGCGGGTTCCAAGCAAACCTAGCGGCAGTTGGCGCCCTGGCCGATCGCCACAGCCTGGTGCTGGCAGACCGGCTGATCCACCACTCCCTGCTCACCGGGGTGCGCGCCAGCGGTGCCCGGCTGCAGCGCTTCGCCCACAACGACCTGGCCCAGCTCGACTCCCAACTGCAGGCAGCCCGTCGGCGCGCACCCGGGCAGCGGCTGCTGGTGCTAAGCGAGAGCCTGTTCTCGATGCAGGGCAGCAGTCCGGATGTGGCAGTCCTGGCGGCTCTCTGCGCCGAGCACGGCGCCGCCTTGCTGCTCGATGAGGCCCATGCCCTGGGGGTGCTCGGCCCCGGCGGACGGGGATTGGGCCACAACCAGCCCGAAATCGCCCTGATTAGCGGCACCTTCGGTAAGGCCTTCGGTGGGGGAGGGGCCTTTTTGGCGGGCGATGCGCTCGTGGGGGACTGGCTGCTGCAATCCAGCGGCGCCTTCCGCTACACCACAGCTCTGGCACCACCTTTGGCCGCCGGCGCCCTGGCTGCCCTGGCCGTAATTCAGGCCGAACCCCGCGGCAACGCATTGCTGCAGCGAGCCGCCCGCTGGCGCGCTGGCCTGGAAGCCGCCGGCTGGCCGCGGCCGCCAGGCACGGGGCCGATCCTGCCGCTGCTAGTAGGCGACGACAGCCAGGCTCTGGAGCTGCAACAGCAGCTAGAGGCCGCCGGACTTCTGAGCGTGGCGATCCGCCCCCCCACCGTGCCCGAGGGCACGGCACGGCTGCGGCTGGTGCTGCGCCACGACCTACCGGCGGGCACATTTGGGCGGTTGCTCACAGCTCTTGGGCATCCTGCATGCAGCTGATCGCCATGCACGGGTGGGCCGGCGATGCCCAGGGCTGGGAACCATTCCAGAGCGACTGGAGCGCCCGAGGCTGGGCGTGGCAGTGCGGCGAACGGGGCTATGGGGGGCAAGCGCCCAGACCGGTGCTCTGGCAGAACAACCATGGAATGAAGCTGGTTATTGCCCACTCGCTTGGCCCCCACCTGCTGCCCGCCGCCGTGCTGGCCCAAGCCGATGCAGTAGTGCTGCTGGCCAGCTTCGGAGCATTCGTACCAGGGGGGGCCAGCGGCCGCCGGCTGCGCAGCGCCGTGGCGGCCATGGCCGAGCAGCTAAGCGGGGCCGAAGCCAGCACCATGTTGCAGACCTTCATGGAGCGCGCCGCCGCACCTCAGCCCACCAGCCTGCTGCCCCCTGGCATCACCTCCGCCCCCCTTGATGCCTCGGGCCGCCAGCGACTGGGGAAAGATCTGGCCCTGTTAGCGGCCACGACGGGGCTACCCCCTGGCTTTCCGCTCCAGGCGCGAGTGTTGATAGTGGAGGGCGGCGAAGATCAAATCGTGAACCCGCAAGCCCGCCAACAGCTGCGCAGCCTCCTGCCTGCTGCCGACACCCTGGTGCTGGCGGGGGTGGGACACTGCCTGCTCAGCCCGGCCCTCGTACCCACCGTGTGTGGCTGGATAGAGGGCCTGCAATGAACGCGGTTCCAGTAAGCGAAAAGGTTTTCAGCGACCGAGTAAGCAGCCGCTTCGGCCGCCACGCCGCCGGCTACACCCGTCACGCTCGCCTGCAACAGGGGGTGGCCTGGCGCCTAGCCCACCTGTGCGCGCCCCTTGAGCTCGCCGCCGGCCCCCGGGCCGATCTGGGCGCCGGCAGCGGGCTGGTGGGGCAGGCGCTGCGGGCCCAGTCAAGCCAAGAGCCTTTGCTGCAGGTTGATCTCTGTCCCGAACTTTTGGCTCACAACCCCCTGGCGGCGGCAGGCGGCCAGCTGGGCTGGGACCTCAACCGGGGTCTACCAGAGCAGCTGGGCCAGGCCTCCCTGCTCACCTCCAGCTTCGCGTTGCAGTGGCTAGACAATCCACCAGCTCAAGTGCAGCACTGGTGCGAGCAGTTGCGGCCAGGGGGCTGGCTCGGCCTGGCAGTGCCAACAAGCGCCAGCTTTCCCGAATGGCACCAGGCCGCCGCGGCCGCAGGGGTTCCCTGCACCGCCCTGAGACTGCCCGCCGCCGAAGGCTTGCTTGCCGCCACCAGCCGGGGCGGCCTGATCCCTCACTACTGCCGCCAGCTGCGCTTCAGCCGCGCCTACGGCAGAGGCCTCGGTTTTCTGCAGCAACTGCGCTGCCTGGGAGCCAGCGCCAGTCGGGCCAGCCGCCTTAGTACGGCCCAGCTGCGCCGGCTGCTGCACTGCTGGCCCGCGGATGGCTGCGTCAGCTGGGAAGTTTTGCTGCTGCTAGGTCAGCGACCCTGCCCATGACCCGTCCCTCCAACGCCCTGGTGATTTGCGGCACCGATACCGACGTGGGCAAAACGGTGGTGAGCGCCCTTGTGGTGCAGGGGCTCGGAGCCCACTACTGGAAACCCGTGCAAAGCGGGCTGGAGGGCGGCGGCGAC
>CAZKER010000321.1:0-8597 GCA_964551845.1 uncultured Cyanobium sp. | reverse complement strand
GGCAGCGCTGAAGCAGGGCGTGGGTAAAGGGCTGCATGCTTAATGCTGGTTGGCTTAGGGCTGGCTGGGCAAGTTGGCGTCAGGCTGGGCCTCGAGGGCCTGCTGCACAACCAACCGCACCTGATCAAGCCCCAGTGTGTGCTGGCGCGCCAGGGCTGCCAGGTCGTCGTGTTCCGGCTTGCTGCGCCAGCGGCCGTCGGGAAGCTGGGCCTGCTTGAGCCGCACCGGCCCCAGGGGCGTGGCCAGCTGCCGGCTGCGGCGCGGCAGCACCCAGCGGGTTTGGGGGTGTTCGCGCAGCCCCAGGGTGGTGCTGTGCCGCCACCACACCAAGCGCAACCTCTCGGCCTGCTCGGGGGCCACCAGGGCCGTGAGCAGCTGGGCGGGGCGCCCTTTCTTCATGGCGATCGCCTGGCTGAACACCTCCAGGGCACCGGCCTGGCGCAGTTCCTCAGCCAGGAAAGCCAGATCCTCCGCCGTGGCGTCATCGATCTGGGCCTGCTGCACCAACATGGTTTCTAGCTGGGCAGGATCGGAGCGGCCGCAATCGGCCAGGGTGAGCCGCAGCAGGTTGGGGCGATCCAGGCTCCGCGAGCCCAGCCCCACGCCCAACCGCTGGGGCACGTGGGTGGGGGCCTGGCCAAAACGGTTAGCCCAGCAGGCCGCTAGAGCCAGCCCGGTGGGGGTGGAGAGTTCGCCGGGGGGGAAGCCCTCGGCTGATGCCAGGGGAATCGCCCGCAAGCGGGCCAGCTCCAATACGGCAGGCGCCGGCAGGGGCAGGATGCCGTGGGCCGTAGTTACCAGGCCGTGACCGGCCGGCGGCGGGCTACATACCAGCTGTTCCACCCCGAAGTGCAGCAGCCCGGCGCACACCCCCACCACATCCACCAGGGCATCAAGGGCACCCACCTCGTGAAAGTGCACCTGCTCGGAGCTGTGGCCGTGCACCGCCGCCTCAGCCTGGGCCAGTAGGCCAAACACTTCCAGCACCCGCTGCTGCAATGGTGCCGGCCAAGGAGCCGCTTGCAGCTGGCCGCGCAGGCTGCCCCAGCGCCGATGGGAAGGCTGGGGCTCCAGGCTCACCACCTCCAAATGCAGACCGCGCAGGCCACCGCTGCGGCGCTCTTCAAGCTCCAAGCGGTAGGCCCCGGCAAGGCCGAGGGCTGCCAGGGGACCATGGATCTCCGCCTGCGGCAGCCCCAGATCCAGCAGGGCAGCCAAAAGCATGTTGCCGGCTAGGCCAGTCGGCGCATCCAGCAGCGCCAGCACCGCCTCAGGCCTCCTGAACCAGGGGGCGCCCCAGCCTTGGCGCCAGTGCCAGCAAGGCATCGGCCTCGGTCTGCAGTTGCTGTTGACTGGCGCGCAATTGGGCCTCCACCTCGCGGCGGGCCCGCCGCTGTTCCCGTTGGGCTGTGTCAACGTCTTGGCCGGACAGGCCCCAGAGCCGCCCCAGCAGGGCCCGGTCGTCGGTGCCGCCCACGCTCTGGCCGTAGATGAGCTGCTCAGCCACCATGCCCGCCTGCAGCACCCGGCTCCAACGCCGCAGCTCCTCGGCCGGCAACTTGGCATGGGCCGGCGGCTCGAGTTCGGTGCTGCCGCTGGTGTTGAGGCCGGCCCGCAGGCAGGCCAGGGAACCCACCAGCACCTGACGCACCGCCATCTCCTCCTGACGCGCCACCAATAGGTGACCCGCCTCATGAATCGCAATCCGCCGCAGGCGGGCGCGGCCACCGGGCAGCGCCTCAGCCAGCACATGGCCGCCGCGGCCACCGAAGCGGGCCGCGTCCAGGGTGAGGCCGCCCAAGCCCAAGCCCGCTATCAGGGTCACAACCCAGGGCGATAGGCCGAGGGCGGGGCCAAGAATCGCAGCCAGGCTGATCAAGCCCACGGCCAGGCCAGCCGCCAGGGGTTGGGTCATGGCCGGCGCCCCCAGCTAGTCAATTAAGTAGCCGGCCGGCTGACGGGGCTGGGGCGTTGGCCGCCCTGGCTTGCCGCTGCCGTCCGCCCCTTGCCGCCTTTACCGCCTTTGCTCGCGGCACCGTCGCGACGTCCCTTGCCGCCACGGTTGCCCCGCTGGGCGACCGGACCGATCACTTCAAAGCTCTCCAGCTGCAGCTGCTGGGCCTGGCGGCGCAGGTTGAGCGCCACGAAGTGGCGCAAATGCTCGAGGGGCACATCTCCCTTCAACTGCAGCTTGAAGGGCACGGGCCGGCTGCCATCAGGGCGGGGCATCACCCGCACCTTCACCACCAGGTCGCCGGTCTCAGGGCGGGTGTAAATCAACTCGCCGCGCACCGAGAAGTAGTCGTCTCCCTCTGGCAGGGCGTCTTCAGGGCTATCGGCAGCAGGGGATTCAGCTTCCTCGCCAGTGGCCAGGGTGCTGGGCTCCCACACACCCACCATCTGCAGGTGCAACCCCTCTTCCTCCCGCGAGCGTGGGTAGACCACCCAGAGGTGGGGCTCCTCCAGGTTGAGGTGGCGACGCATCAAAGTAAGTAGCCGGCCCAGCACCACTGCCTCAAGCTCGGTGCCATCAGCCGTGCGAATCACCCCACGGGTGAGCTGCTCGGCATCGGTGGGCACGTAAACACCGCGAACCACGCCAATGGCCCGGTATTGCGTGGGTTCGGTTACCGGAGAAATCGGGTGTTGGCGCATGAGCTGAACTTTAAGTGCCCCCTGGCCGGGGGACAAAGGGCAGACTTACATCCCATCGCAGGCCGCCTGCCAATGCCCGCCGCTGCCAACCGCTCCGGGATCTGGCCTGGGCTTGCGCTCGCCGGGGCCGGAGCTCTGTGCGTCGCCGCTGGCTGGTGGCTTGGACAGCTGCAGAGCGGTTCGGCTGGATCCGATCCCTCCCGCGCGGCCCTGGAGCGTCAGGCTTCTTCCCTGCAGCAGCAGCTCAACCAGGGCGAAGCCAGCCAGGCAGAACAGCAGCGGCTACTGGAGCTACTGGTGGCGCTCGATCGCAAAGCCGAGGCCACAGCGCTGCTGGAGCGCCAGGCAGACCAGCAACCCCAGCAGTGGTCGCTGCGGCTGCTGCTAGCCGAACTACGCCGCGACCAGCAGGACCGCAGCGGCGCTGAGCGGGAGGTGCGCCAACTTCTCAACCTGCGGCCCGACCAGATCGAGGGACTGCAACTGATGGCTCTGCTGCAACTGGAAATGGGGCGTGGAGCCCAGGCCCAAAGCCAGCTGGAGGCGGCGCTGCAAAGGGCAAGCAAGCCCCAGCTAAAGCCGGAGGCCCTGCCGATCGGCCTGCTGCTCGCCAACCTCATGCAGAGACGGGGCCAGCCTGGCCAGGGTGAATCGCTGCTGCTCAAGTTGGCCGCCGGCTTCCCCACCGACCAACGCCCCCTGCTGGCGAGGGCGATGCTGCAGCAGGAGCGCGGCGACATCAAGGGCGCCCAAGAGTCGCTGGCGTTAGCCCGCTCCCGTAAAATCGGACCAAGCGACCCACGGCTAGATCAGGTGGCTGCCGCCTGGGGTTTGGCGCCGCTCAGGGACCCTTCACCATTGTTGCCGGGGAAGCAGACGCCGGCGCCGCAGGCGGAGAGTGGAAATCCCTGAGCGCAGCGTCCACAGCATCGCCAGGCGGAGTGGCGTCGTCCATGGCGGTGGCCTTGCGCAGCTTGTTCATCAAGTCGATCGGGTTGGTGGAATCGAGCACCGATCCACCCCGATTAGTGCCGGTGCCGTAGTCGAGCTCCCGCTCCTGCTGGGGGCTGCTAATCGTTTGGCCGTAGCCCTTCTCCTGGGCACGGGCCGCGCCCACACCCACTGTCGATGCAACTCCAATCGCTAAAGCAAGCGTTGAGCCCAGGCACCGCAGAGCCTTGGTGGAGCAGGTATTGGTAAGTGATGAACTTTCAGCTGCCATGGGTTTAGGAACTCCGAGGCTTCTTAAGACCCATTCTAGGTGGGTTCCCCAGGGTTGAGTTTCAGCCACCCTCCCTGCTGACCCCCGAGCCATGAAGATCGCCAGCTGGAACGTCAACTCGGTGCGCACCCGCCTCGACCAAGTGCTGGCCTGGCTGCAACAGGAACGCCCTGAGGTGCTGTGCCTGCAGGAAACCAAGGTGACCGATGAGCTGTTTCCGCGTGAAGCCTTTGAGGCCCTGGGCTATGCCGTGGCTATCAGCGGCCAGAAGGCCTACAACGGCGTCGCCATTCTCAGCCTGCTTCCCCTAGAAGACGTGCGGATCGGCTTTGAGTCCCTGCTACCCGACGACCCGGAAGCCGCCGGCCTCAGCGAGCAGAAACGGTTGATCAGCGCCCTGATCGACGGCATTCGGGTGCTGAATCTCTACGTGCCCAACGGCAGCTCGCTCAAGAGCGAAAAGTACGCCTACAAACTTGAGTGGTTGGCCTGCCTGCGGCGCTACTTGGAGGAACAAGAGCGCCAGGGTGACTCCCTTTGCATGGTGGGCGACTTCAACATCGGCCCCGAGGCCCGCGACATCCACGACCCGGAGCGACTCAGCGGCGGCATCATGGCCAGCGCGGCGGAGCGCTTAGCCCTGCAGCAGGTGCTGGGCGAGCGGCTCACAGACGTGTTCCGGGTGTTCGAGCCAGCGCCGGGGCACTGGAGCTGGTGGGACTACCGCACCGGTGCCTGGGACCGGGACCGAGGCTGGCGCATCGACCACATCTACCTCTGCGAGAACCTGCTCGCTTGCGCCACCGGCTGCATCATCCACAAGGCCACCCGCGGCAACGAGCAGCCCAGCGACCACGCCCCAGTAGTGGTGAATCTGGTGTGGCCACCCGCAGACGACGGAATTATTGACGGGGATGAAGCTGACGACTGGAGCTGAACCCGGTTAAAACACCACCGCATCTGCAGGCAGCGACAAGCCCTCCGCCTGAAGCAGCGCCACCCTGCGGGCCGATTCGCCACAACTGCGGGGGGTGGGGAAGATCTTCCCGGGGTTAGCAATATTCAGCGGATCGAAGGCCCGACGCACCAACTGCATCGTGGCCAGATCGTCGGGGCTGTACATCCAGTCGAGGTAGCAGCGCTTATCGCTACCCACGCCGTGCTCGCCGGTGATGCTGCCCCCCTCATCCACACACAGTCGCAAGATGGCGGCGCCAAGGGCCTGCACCCGCTCCTCGATGCCGGGCTCCTGGGCCGAATAAAGGATCAGGGGGTGCAGGTTGCCATCGCCGGCATGAAAGACATTGGCCACCGGCAGGCCGTGACTGACGCTGAGCGCCTCAATCGCCGCTAGCACCCTGGGCAGGGCACTGCGGGGCACGACACCGTCATGGAGGTAGTAGCTGGGGAAGCGGCGACCTAGAGCTGATACCGCCGACTTGCGCCCTTTCCAGAGCAGGGCGCGCTCCTGCTCATCAGTTGCCTGGCGCACGGTGCGGGCTCCTGCCTGGCAGCAAAGCTGGGTGGCGAGCTGCACCGCAGCTTCCACCTCCCCCTCCTGACCATCGAGCTCGATCAGCAGCAGCGCCGCTGCATCGCGGGGGTATTCATCAACGCCGAAATAGTCGTTCACCGCCTCGATGGTGAGGCGATCCATCATTTCCATACCAGCCGGTAACAGGCCGGCGGCGGTCACCTGACGCACCGCTTCGCCGGCTGCTTCCATGCTGGTGAAGTCGGCCAGCAATACGGCCACGCTCTGGGGAGCCCGCAGCAGCCTCAGGGTGATCGCGGTGGCGATACCCAAGGTGCCCTCACTACCGATGAAGGTGCCCCGCAAATCAAGCTCGGGGGTTTCGTCGAGCTCGCTGCCCAGGCTTGTGACACTGCCATCGGGCAAAACCACCTCCAGACCCAGCACGTGGTTGCTGGTCACGCCGTATTTGAGGCAGTGCACGCCACCAGAATTTTCGGCCACGTTGCCGCCGATGCTGCAAGCCACCTGACTGGAGGGGTCAGGGGCGTAATAGAAGCCATCGCCGGCCACCGCCCGCGTCACCCAGCTGTTAATCACACCGGGCTGCACCGTGATGCGCTGGTTTTCGAGGTCTACCGAAAGCACCTGGCGCATGCGACTGGTGGCGATCACCAAGGCCTCGATCTCGGCCACGGCGCCGCCGGAGAGGCCGGTGCCGCTGCCCCGGGCCACAAACGGCACACCTTGCTGATGGCAGAGCTTCACGGCAGCAGCCACCTGGGCCGTCGTCTCAGGCAGCACCACCAGGGGCGGCTGGTGCCGACTGAGGGTTAGGCCGTCGCAGTCGTAGGCCAGCAGCTCCTGGCGCGCCGACACAACGGCGCGGGGAGGCAGAAACTGCCTCAGTTGCCTCTCCAGCTCTGGCCAATTGACGCTCAGAAGACCCTTAGCAACAAGCTCAATTTATCGAGAAAGCACTACGGGCCGGTTTTGGGTCAGGATGGTTGACGGTTTTGTCCCTCTGCGGGTTCCGCTTTGACCTCGGCTGCCACCTCCGCTCCGGCTTCGGGTTCTGCCCTCAACACCAGCCGCTCCCAGGAGCTCTTCAGCGCCGCCCAGAGCCTGATGCCTGGAGGCGTCAGCTCACCGGTGCGGGCGTTCAAGTCGGTCGGTGGCCAGCCGATCGTGTTCGACCGGGTCAAGGGCGCCTACGCCTGGGACGTGGATGGCAACCGCTACATCGACTACATCGGCAGCTGGGGCCCGGCCATCTGCGGCCACGCCCACCCCGAGGTGATCGCCGCCCTACATGAGGCCCTGGACAAGGGCACCAGCTTCGGCGCCCCCTGCGCCCTGGAAAACACCCTCGCCGAGATGGTGATCGCCGCGGTGCCTTCGGTGGAGATGGTGCGCTTCGTCAACAGCGGCACCGAGGCCTGCATGTCGGTGCTGCGCCTGATGCGCGCCTTCACCGGCCGCGAAAAGATCATCAAGTTTGAGGGCTGCTATCACGGCCACGCCGATATGTTTTTGGTGAAGGCCGGCTCCGGCGTGGCCACCCTGGGCCTGCCCGATTCGCCTGGCGTGCCGCGCAGCACAGCCGCCAGCACCCTCACTGCCCCCTACAACGACCTCGAGGCCGTCAAGAAGCTCTTCGCCGAGAACCCCGGCGAGATCGCCGGTGTGATCCTCGAGCCGGTGGTGGGCAACGCTGGCTTCATCACCCCGGAGCCGGGATTCTTGGAGGGCATCCGCGAGCTCACCAGGGAAAACGGCGCCCTGCTGGTGTTCGACGAAGTCATGACCGGCTTCCGCATCAGCTACGGCGGCGCCCAGGCGAAATTTGGCATCACCCCCGACCTCACCACGCTGGGCAAGGTGATTGGTGGCGGCCTGCCCGTGGGGGCCTACGGCGGCCGGGCCGACATCATGGCGATGGTGGCCCCCGCCGGCCCTATGTATCAGGCCGGCACTCTCAGCGGCAATCCACTGGCGATGACCGCCGGCATCAAGACCCTGCAGCTGCTCCAGCAGCCCGGCAGCTACGAGCGCCTGGAGGTGATCACCAAGCGGCTGGTCGCCGGCATCCTGGAGGCTGGCCGCAGCGCCGGCCTGCCGATCACCGGTGGCTCGATTAGCGCCATGTTTGGTTTCTTCCTATGCGCCGGCCCGGTGCGCAACTTTGAGGATGCCAAGGCAGCCGACACCGTGCGCTTCGGCAAGCTGCATCGCGCCATGCTCGAGCGCGGCGTCTACCTGGCCCCCAGCGCCTTCGAGGCGGGCTTCACCTCCCTGGCCCATAGCGACGCCGACATCGACGCCACCATCGCGGCCTTCCGCGAGTGCTTCACAGCGGTGGCTTGAGCAGCTGGGCCGGCGATCACGTGGTCAGACCCTTTGCCAGCTGACGCAGCGTGATCCACGCACGACATCTGCAATCAGGTAGGAGGTGCCTTGGCGAACAAGACGCTCAAACTGAAATCCGGTGACCTGCTGGATCAGCTAGGGATTAAGTACGCCCAGCATGCTCAATCCCTAAAGCGGTCTTGACCTGAGTTTGATCGAGGCGCACAAGCAGGACTACCCGCCTAATGCTCGAGGTCGTTGCCGGCCTTCATGCCCTTCATCACGGACTCCACGGCGCCAGCGGGCATTAGGTGGCTTCGATCGAGTACGCGGTCGAGCTGGGTCAGAGCGTCTGTCGTCGAAGGCGAGCGCGTGCCGAGCACAAAGGCGGCGAGCTCCTGACGCGTGAGGGCGAGGTGTTTCGGTGCCGCGGCGTCCGCATCGGCGATCACGAGCACGCCGTTGCGCAGCTCGAGCCGCTTGATACGCGGGTCGCCTTCGACGACGAGCGTGAACGTCTGGCGCTGCGCCTCAGCCTTGCGCGGATCGACGAGGTAGCGCACGAACTGGAGGTTTTCGTCCACGGATGCCGCGACGAGCGTCTGCGTGGTGGGCGTGCCAAGGAAGCGACGTATCGCGTCAAGCGTCAACGGCTGACCCTTGAGCTTCATTCTGCCTTCGATTTGCAGCGCCTCAGTCAGGTAAAAGCCGCGCGCGTTAGCCGACGAAGTGCGCTGTCCGAGCTGCCGCGCCGCCGCCGCGCGGAGTTCGCGCGCCTCGGCATCGTTCGCGTCGAGGTCAAGAAGCAGCGATGTCAGCCTGAGCGTCCACCGCCAGTTGGCGAGCCCGCCCTGGGCGTTGGCGCTTGCCGCGGCCTGCCGAACGGCCGCCGAACCA
>CAZKER010000320.1:0-7005 GCA_964551845.1 uncultured Cyanobium sp. | reverse complement strand
GAAAACAACCTGGTGAACCTGGGCCTTGTTGATGCAGCTCGGGAGGCCTGCACCAGCCTGGGCTTGAGCCTCGATGAACTGATCGCTGAGGAGCCCGAACCCGGCCTTGGCAACGGCGGTTTGGGCCGCCTGGCTGCCTGCTTCCAAGAGTCGATGGCGACGCTGGAGTTGCCGGCGATTGGCTACGGCATCCGCTACGAATTCGGCATCTTCCGCCAGCAAATCACCCCCCATGGCCAGGTAGAGAGCACCGATCCCTGGCTTGCCCATGGCAATCCCTGGGAGGTTATCCGGCCGGAGTGGAGCTATCCGGTGCAGATCGGCGAACACACCGTTATCGGTGTCGCCTATGACACGCCAATCCTGGGCTACGGCGTAAATACCGCCAATACCCTGCGGCTTTGGTCGGCGGTTGCTCCCGAGTCCTTCGACTTCGCCTCCTTCAACGCCGGTGATTACACCCGGGCCGTGCTGCGCAAGATGCAGGCTGAGACCCTCTCAAAGGTGCTCTATCCCAACGACGAGCTGGACCAGGGCAAGCGGCTGCGCCTCTCCCAGCAGATCTTCTTTGTGAGCTGCTCGCTGCAGGACATGTTCCGCATCCTGCGGGGCCAGGGCCTGGAGGTGACCGACTTCCACCAAAAGTTTGCGCTGCAGTTGAACGACACCCATCCAGCCATCGCCGTGGCTGAGTTGATGCGGCAGCTGATGGATGTACACGGCGTCGACTGGGATACCGCCTGGTCGATCACCACCGCCAGCATCAGCTACACAAACCACACCCTGCTGCCTGAGGCCCTGGAAACCTGGGGTGTGGAGCTGTTTGAGCAGCTGCTGCCCCGCCAGCTGGAGATCATCTACGAGATCAACACCCGATTCCTGCGCATGGCCCGGATTCGCTATCCGGGCGATCCCCAGATCCTGCAGCGCATTTCCCTGATTGAAGAGGGTCCCCACCGCCGGGTGCGCATGGCCCACTTGGCCGTGGTGGGCAGCCACCACGTCAATGGCGTGGCTGAGCTGCACAGCAACCTGCTCAAGCAGCACCTGTTTGCCGACCTGGCCCGGATCTGGCCGGAGCGCTTCACCAATGTCACCAACGGCGTCACGCCGCGGCGCTGGCTGGCAGTGGCCAACCCACCGCTTGCCGCCCTGCTCGATGAGGTGATCGGCGACCGCTGGCGCACCCATCTCGAGGAGCTGCAGGGGCTTGCCGCCTACGCCGACGACCCCGCTTTCCTGGAGCGTTGGCAGGCGGTGCGCGACCTGGGCAAGCAGCGCCTCGCCCAATACATGCGCCGCGAGCTGGGGGTGCTGGTCGATCACACCTCTTTATTTGATGTGCAGGTCAAGCGCATTCACGAATACAAGCGCCAGCACCTGGCGGCCCTGCAAATCGTTGAGCGCTATCTGCGTATCCGCGCCGGAGAAGACCTACCGCCGCGCACCTTTGTGTTCGGCGGCAAAGCGGCCCCGGGCTACGCCCTGGCCAAGCTGATCATCCGCCTGCTGGTTGGTATCGCTGACGTAGTGAACATGGATCCGGCCATGGACGGCCGCCTCAAGGTGGTGTTCCTGCCCAACTTCAGCGTCAGCCTGGGCCAGCTGGTTTATCCGGCGGTGGATCTATCCGAGCAGATCTCTACCGCTGGCAAGGAGGCCTCCGGCACCGGCAACATGAAGATGGCACTTAATGGTGCGGTCACGATTGGCACCCTCGATGGGGCAAACATCGAAATTCGCGACTGCGTTGGGGCCGAGAACTTCTTCCTGTTTGGCCACACCGCAGAGCAGATCGAGCAGCTGGGCCACAGCGGATATCATCCGATGCCCTGGATCGAGCAAGACCCGGCCGTGCGCCAGGCCCTTGAGCTGATCGGTTCTGGCTACTTCAGCGAGGGCGATGGTGAGCTGTTCCATCCGCTGCTGGCCAGCCTCACCAGCCATGATCCATTCCGGGTGATGGCGGATGTGGCCGACTACCGACGCGCTCAGAACGCCGTCGATGAGGCTTGGCTCGACCAGGGCCGCTGGGCGCGGATGTCTTTGCACAACACGATGCGCTGTGGCTTCTTCAGCAGCGACCGCTCGATCGCCGACTATGCCGAGCGCATCTGGAAGGTGAGCCGGGTGCCGGTGCAGACCAGCGCCGCCGCTCCGGCGCCTTAGGCGCTCGGTGGCTCCGGTTTGTCGCTGTCCTTAAGCGAGGGGAAGGTGGAGCGGATCAGCTGGCCCACCTCCTGGTTCATTTGGGTGCGGAAGCTGGCGGCGGCGTCAGCTTCGAGCACCGGATAGGAGCGTGCCCCAGCTTCGCGTAGGGGCTTCCAGCTGGTGGCTTCCTGCTGCTTGAGGGCTTCAAGCGGCGCGTCAAAGTCGAAGCTGAGCTCCCGTCCTTGGGCGGCGGCGGCAGCAATCCAAGCCTCCCGTGCAGGCAATAACGCCTTGGCCTTGAGGGTGTCAGGCAACCCAAGCACCGGCTCGTAGTGGTCTAGGGCCCGCAGTTCGGCCTCGAGCAGAATCACCCAAGCAGCTTCTTCGCCAGGTTGCAGGCCAAGGCTGTCGGTGGCGGCGAGCATGGCGTCGCGATAGAGACACAGCCAGCGGTAATGAGATTTCTGTTGCAGTGATTTTTTGAGGGAGCTCTTGCCGTGGGCCACCCGCTTGGGCAGGGCTGCTTCAGCCCGCCGCAGGAACACCCGATCTTCCGCCTCCAGGTTGATGGCGCCCCAGCGCTGCCGGTATTCCCACAGCTCTTCGTATTGGCGCACCTCCTCGGGCGTCCAGCCCAGGCCCCCCAGTTCCTCACCCCTGCTCGTTTCGTCCTTGGCCACCGGCTCGCCCATCGCTATCGCTGGCAGCGTAGTGGCCGGAGCTCAACGCACAACCAGCACCGGGCAGCTGCTGTGGGTAAGCACCTTGTGGGTTTCGCTGCCCAGCAGTACACCCTCCAGGCCGCGCCGGCCATGGGAAGCCATCACGATCAGATCAGCGCCGTGGCGGCCCGCAGCCTCCACGATCGCCGCGTAGGGCATGGAGTGAACCACGCTGTCCTGGTCGCTGACCACCCCGGCGGCCTTGGCGATGGCTGCTGCTGCCGCCAGGATCTGTTCGGCGCTATCGCGGGCGGCCTGCACTAGGGCCGTCACCGTATTGGGGTCGACCAGCTCGCCTACGCCCACCAGGGAGATCGGGAAGTTGGATTGCACATGAAAGAAGGTGACGCTCGCCCCCAGGCTGTGGCTCAGCGCCACCGCCTGCTGAACGGCCTTGCCTGAGAGCTCGGAGCCATCGGTTGGCACCAGCAGGTGGTGATAGGGCATCGAAGGCGCGGGGGGTCGCTGAATCCCCAGCCTGAAGCAGCTGGCACTGCTCAGCAACTGTCCTCTGCTACCGCCGTCGAAAAGGGTTTTAGGAGGAAGGCAGAGCGCCCTTCCAACCGGCAAGGTGGGCGGCGGCTCGAGAGCGGGCCAGGGCGCGGGCACGGGGCAGGGCCGGCTCGAGTTGCTCGGAGCTGAAGGGCGGCAGGGGGCGGCTGCGCAGCCAGGCACCCCAGCGGAATTCGTGGAAGGGAATTAGCGGCGCGGCGGCCAGCACCCCCTCCTGCTTCAACTTCCACACCAGGCTGCGATAGGGGTCGTCTTGCAGCCCGGTGAGCTGCTTGGGCAGGGCGCTGGGGGGGCGTGGCCCCAGGCCGCGGCCGTCGTAGAGATAGAGCCAGCCGCGTTGATGCAGGGCATCGAGCACCTGCTCGGGCTCGGTGCTGTCCAGCTCGAGCACTACGTAGCCGAAGGCGGTGGCGCCGGGTTCGATCTCGATCAGGGCCCTGAGGCGGTGGTGGCGGTCGACCATCCAGACCGAGCCATCGCTGCTGCGCACAAGCGGCACGGGCTTGCTGCCGAGGTAGGAGCGGCGTTCACGGGCATCTTCGGCACCGAAATCGCGCAACCTGCTGCGCACCTCGGCAAGTCCCACGCAGAGCTGGGTAGGGCGTAGCTGGGCGATGGGCACCTCAAGCAGCTCCCCCCCCGGGCGTGGGGCCGGCAACGGCTGGTAAGGGGGAAGGCGCAGGGCCATGACGTCAAGGCAGGCCGTATGTGCCCACATACTGCACTGCTGCTTCCCGGAATAGGGTCGCCCTCAAGTGCGAGTGGCTATGGCTTCCCTCTCCCATCCCGACCTCAGCGCCGGTCCCCACGGCCCGATCGGGGTGCTGGTGTGCGGCCACGGCAGCCGTAACCGGCTGGCAGTGGCCGAATTTGCCGAGCTGGCCAAGGGCCTCCAGACGCTGTTGCCCGAGGTTCCCGTGGAATACGGCTACCTGGAATTCGCTAGGCCGATCCTGCGCGATGGCCTGGAGGCGCTGCGGGCCCGGGGCGTTAGCCACGTGCTGGCCGTGCCGGCCATGCTGTTTGCAGCCGGGCACGCTAAGAACGACATCCCGTCGGTGCTCAACACCTACGCGGCGGAGACGGGCCTGCGCATCGACTACGGCCGCGAACTAGGGGTCGACCTGAAGATGATCCAGGCCGCTGGGGCCAGGATTCGCGAAGTCCTCGAGGCGGCCACTGCGGACGTGCCCCTGCACGAAACCCTGCTTGTGGTGGTTGGTCGGGGCTCGTCCGATCCCGATGCCAACTCCAATGTCGCCAAGGTGACGCGGATGCTGGTGGAGGGATTCGGTTTTGGCTGGGGTGAAACTGTTTATTCCGGGGTCACCTTCCCACTGGTGGAGCCTGGGCTTCGCCAAGTGGTCAGGCTCGGCTACCGCCGAGTTGTCGTTTTTCCGTATTTCCTATTTTCCGGCGTGCTGGTGAGCCGGATCCAGCAGCACACCGAGCGGGTGGCCCAGGACCATCCAGAGGTGGAGTTCCTGAAGGCCTCCTACCTGGCTGATCACCCCATGGTGCTCGACACCTTTGTGGAGCGGGTGGCGGAGGTGGTGCGCGGTGACACCAACATGAATTGTTCGCTCTGCAAATACCGAGCCCAGGTGCTGGGCTTTGAAACTGAGGTTGGCGCGCCGCAGCACAGCCACCATCACCATGTCGAGGGACTCACAGACGGCTGCGATCTCTGTGAGCGCGAGTGCACCGGTGCCTGCCAGCCCGATGGTGTGCCGATTCCCGTGGGCGGCCACACCCACGATCACGACCACTCCCCTGGGCACGGCCATCACCACCCGCCCTACCCCCACGCAGACCATCCCCTTGGCCCCACAACCCTGCGCCAGGGCGGCACCAGTTGAGCGACCTTGGATGCGTCAGCGATTCCTGAAGCGAATCAGCTTTGCGGCCCCAAATCGTGAATAAACAGGTTGGTTAGGCGGGGCTCAGCCTTCTCGGCGCGTTAAGAGTCTCGCGGGACTCGAGCACATCAGTTCTGCTTATCGATTGTCCCCTTTCCCCATTTGGGCTGGCTTTTCCCCAGTTTTTAAGGGTTTTTCCCCAGAAAAGGGGTCCTTGACCCAGCTCAGGCCTGGCGGCTGGGGAATGGGGACTTTTGTTCAAGCTCCCCTTGACAGCATCGGGGCCTGCCTTCCCAGCGGGCTTTGAAAATCCGCTCTCTGCCGGAATGGGACCGCCGGCACAGGCAATCTCAGCTGAGAACGGCGTGGTTTCGCCCTGGCTTTAAGGCTTTGACGCAAACGGCTCAGATGTGTCCTACTGGGCCCAACCCCACTAAAAAAATTTTCGGAATGGCAACTGAGCGCGGTCACCTCCAACGCTGTATGGAGCAATCCAGCTGCGCAGATGATTGCCCGGTGCCGGAAGCAAGCAGCGTCAGCTTGGAGGCAGAAGTGCCTGAGGTGTTGTTCGATGGCATGCGCGAGTTTCTGCGCAGCCATCCCCAGTGGGATCAATACCGTCTGATCTCCTCAGCGCTTTCGAGCTTCCTGTTTCAGCACGGCTGCGCCGATCAGGGGGTTACCCAGCACTACCTCGACGGCCTGTTCCGGCGCGGCTGAGCTGTTCAAGCGCGGATTGCCCCAAAAAAAAGGCGGAGGGGCCAACCTCCGCCTGATTCTCCCTTGCCCGACCCTGTCAGAGGTCGACTTGGTCATTGTGCGCAGGCTTGCTTAAGCCGATTGTGGCGATCGACACCGGATATCAACCATGTCACGAAGCCCCCTTGCGCAGCCTGTCGGCGGCGGCATCGCAGGCGCGCCAGGTGATGGCCATTTCTGTGAGGGTGGGGCTCTGCCAGCCGGCCCGCGGCCAGCAGGCCCCATCAACCACCAGCACATTCGCAGCCCCCCAACACTGGTTGAGGTGATTCACCACGCCACCCTCAGGCTGGCTCGCCATGCGGGCACCGCCGAGTTCGTGGATGTAATACCCGGGCGGCGGCGCATCGGGGCTCACAGCCAGGCTGCTGCGGATCCAGGGCTCCAGTAGTGGCAGCACAAATAGCTCTTCAATTGGCCTGATTTGCCCGCCGCCAGCTGCCACCACCGACTCCATACGCTGGTGCATGTGGGCCACCAGCCTCTGCTCGTTGGCGCCCCAGCGGCAGTTGATGTGGGCGGTGGGCAGTCCCCAGGCATCGAGACATTCGCCGTTCAACGTCACCTGGTTGTCGGCGTTGGGTTGCACATCGCCGTGGCCGATCAGAAAACCCACCGCCTCGCCCCGGCGTCGCTGCAGCAGGGCTGGAGGATCAAAGCGCTGCAGGGCTGTCCAGAGTCCGTAGCCGCCCCGGAAATCAGTTTCGCTGCCAGCCTCCAGGTTGACCGTGTTGGGTATGAAGCAGCTGCCGGCCCCCGAGAGTTCAGTTGGCCCGTCAAGGGCCGGCACTTCGGGTATCGAAAAGAAGCGACTGCTGGAGATGTGGTCCATTAGGTAGCGCCCCAGGCTGCCGGATGGATCGATTAGGCCGCCGCGCTGGTGGGCTTCGCTCGAGTGCAGCAGGATCCGCAGGGTCTCGATCGTTGAGGCGCAGAGCACTACCAAGGGCGCCTCGATTCGCTCGCGGGCTGCCGTGGTGCCATCTACCAGCACCACTCCC
>CAZKER010000319.1:0-3850 GCA_964551845.1 uncultured Cyanobium sp. | reverse complement strand
CGCCTCGATCAGGGGAACGAAGGCCGGACAGGCCACTTCCGTGACCACCGCCGCGGGACGCACGGCATGGATGGCACGCCGATAGGCCCCGCTGGCGGCCGTGGCCGGTGTGGCCAGCACACCGACCCGATCGCTGACGATCACCGCCGCAACGCTGTCGATCAGACCGACCACCGGCACCCCAGCCTCAGCCACGGCCACGTCAAGGGCCAGGGCATTCGAGGTGTTGCAGGCCATCACCAGCACCCCCACATGCTGATGGCGCAGCCAGCCCACCACCTCAGCGGCAATGGCGCGAATATCGGCGACGCTGCGCTGGCCGTAGGGCACCCGGGCCGTATCCCCGAGATAGAGGCAGGAGGAATGGGGATAGCGCTCCTGCAGTCGCCGCAGCACCGTGAGCCCACCAAGGCCGCTATCAAATAGCCCCACTAAGGCGCTCATGGCCGCTCCTGCAAGGCGTTTAGAACCCCCGCTGCCAGAGCCAAAGCCATGCGGCGACGGAAACTCGCATCTGCAAGGCGCCTGGAGTCGAGTTCACCGGTGACAAAGCCCATCTCCACAAGGGCAGAGGGCATCACCGTGCGGCGGATCACAAAGAAGCGTCCGGTGCGCACGCCGCGATCAGGACTGCCAGGGGAAATGGCCACCATCTGCTCCTGCAACGCCGCAGCCAGGCGACGGGAGGGAGATCCCGCACCCTCAAAGAAAAAAGTCTCGATGCCGTTCACATCCGGACGGGCCATGCTCAAAGCATTGGCGTGCACGCTCACAAACAGATCGGCACCGCTGCTGTTGGCCAGTGCCACCCGGGGAGGCAGGTCAACGTCCACCTCTGAGGTGCGTGTCATCAGCACCTGGACGCCGCGGGCCTGCAACAGCCGGGCAATTTGCAGACAAACATCAAGCACCACGTCGGTTTCCCGCAGGCCGCCAATGCCGACCGCGCCTGGGTCGGGCCCACCATGGCCAGGATCGATCACCACCTTGAAGCGCCCGCGGGGCACCACAGGCAAGCCATCGGCGGAAAGGGGCGTAGCTGCAGTGGGGAAGGCGCTCTGTTGCTCTGCGCCAAAACGGGCAACAGCATCTAAATCCCCCTCGCCGATGCCAAGCCCAGCTTGATTGCCAAGGCCCGGCAACTCCATGCGCCAACGGTCACGGGAGGTACCCACCAGCCGCAGGCCAGCGGGATCAAGCTGAGTGCCCGGTGCAAATTCCAGTACCAGGCGGGTAGTGAAGCCATCGGGGCGGCCGATCCGCACCTCACGCAAGGCACCACTTCCACGCACCGTGCGTGTGCGGGAGGGAGCGCCGGGGAGGTCTACCCACACCCGGGGGCCCCGAAGGCCAGTACCCGCTTCAAAAAAGGCCTGGGGGCGCACATCAATGCTGGTGCGCAACTCCAAATCACCACTCCTCGAGACGCGCCAGGCGGCCAGGGAAGATGCCCATGCCGGCAGATCAGCCAACACCAAAGCAATCGCTGCAATTGCAGCAGTCCACCGAAATTTGACGGGCCAGGGCATCGAGACAGTCAGAACAGGGCCGGCCGGCGGTGCTTCAGGCTGGGCATCTGGGCCCGCACTCTCAGGGCATGGCCCGGATCAATCGGGGCAATGGCAGCGCTGACACTCACGCCCGCATCGGCCAGCACGGTGCCCCAGGGGTCGATCACCAAAGCATGGCCATGGCTCTGCCTACGTCCGTAGTGCTGGCCCGTCTGGGCTGGAGCAACGACATAGGCGGTGTTTTCAATTGCACGGGCTTGCAGCAGCACCTGCCAGTGGTCCTTGCCGGTGAAAGCTGTAAAAGCCGCCGGCACAAACAAAACATCCGCACCAGCCTTAGCGAGGTGGCGATACAACTCGGGGAAGCGGACGTCGTAACAAATAGATAGGCCGATCTTGCCTAGACCGGGCACATCAACGACCGGGGGCAGTTGGCTACCCGGCTGCACCGTGGCCGATTCCCGATAGGTGTTGCCGTCAGGCAGGTCTACGTCGAATAGGTGGATTTTGTCGTAGCGGGCAAGGAGTTGGCCCTCTGTGCCCACCAACTCTGCGCGGTTGAAAGTCTGCCCCGGTCCAGCCGGGACTGGGAAGCCTCCACCTAGCAGGGTCACCTGATAGCGGCGAGCCATGGTGACAAGAAAGCTGCTGCAGCGCTCCGAAAGTAATGGGGCCAGATCTAGACGCTGCTCGTCCTCCCCCATGAAGGCAAAGTTCTCGGGGAGGCCGACCAACTCAGCTCCGCGTCGGGCAGCAAGTTCGATCTGCTCTTCCGCCGACGCGAAATTCGCATCCGGATCCGGCGTGCTTGTGAGTTGCACAGCTGCCGCCAGAAAACTGCCCACCGACTGCCCCAAGCGATCTGGAAACTTTAAGGGAACCGCCAAGGGCGGCAGGCCGCTGCTGCTCAGCTGGCCTTAAGCACCCCAGGCTCGGACTGAAATGGCACCAGTTGCAGGCTGTCGACGGCTGCGCAACAGGCGAAATCGGCATCGTGATTTCCAAGCCCGATCAAGCGCTGGCCATGACTGGCGGTGCGCAGGCAGGTCTCAGTGTCGTGGTGCCACTGCTGCCAGAGAGCCAATGCCGCAAGCATTTCGTCGTTGCCAAAGCTCACGCCGATATGGGGGGCCACGGCCATTTCAATCGCCGCGGAAGCCACGGCACCAGCGGCGAGGCTGTCTTCCAGGGAATAATCGCCCTCCCAGCCGCTGCCCACGATCCATACCCGCTTGCAACCTTGCTCCAGCAGGCGCCGGGCCACGGCACTGCGATTGGGCAGACAGGCCGTGAGCAGCAGCGGCACCGGCTTAACAGCCGCCAAGGAGCGGGTGCCATTGGTAGTGCTCATAAAAATTCGCTTTCCACCCACTAGCTCAGGGGTCACCGCCAGGGGGGAATTGCCCAGGTCATAGCCCTCCACCCTCTGGCCACCTCGCTCTCCGGCCCGCAGCCTCTGCTGCGCCGGCCAGGCAGCCGCAGCATCCTCAAGCTCCGGCAGGCTGGCGAAAGCCTCGATCGCCTCGGCGCCGTTCTGCAGCGACCAGGCAATCGTGGTGGTTGCTCGTAAAACGTCGATGACGACGGCTGCATCGGGGCCGCCCTCCACTACAGGCTTGACAGCCGGAACGCACTCTGAAGAGTGAAAGTAGGAAATTTGCACGGACGCGGCCCCAGTTCGGCTGCGTCACAGTAGTCACCACTCTTAAAAGTCGATGCCAGGAAAGGGAATTAGCCAACGCAGTCGCCGGGACCTGCGGGGCTTCATCGACCTCCTGGAGCAGCGAGGCCGGCTGCGGCGCATCAGCGCTCCGGTGGATCCGGATCTGGAGTTGGCAGCGATCGCCGACCGAGTGCTGGCGGCCGGCGGACCGGCCCTGTTGTTTGAGAATGTGATCGGTTCAACCATGCCGGTGGCGATCAACCTGCTGGGCACCCAGGAGCGGGTGCTGTGGAGCATGGGCATGGAGCAACCAGAGGAGCTGGAGCGGCTCGGCGAGCGCCTGGCGCTGCTGCAGCAACCCCGCCCACCCAAGGGGGCCCGGGAGGCGGTGCGCTTTGGCTCGGTGCTGCTGGATGTGCTCAAAGCCCGGCCAGACCTCGACCTCACCCCTCCTTGCCACCAGCAGGTGTTCAAGGGCGATGCAGTGAATCTTGATTCCCTGCCCCTGCTGCGGCCCTGGCCCGGCGACGGCGGCCGGATCATCACCCTGGGTCTGGTGATCACCAAGGATCCAGAAACCGGTACGCCGAATGTGGGGGTCTACCGGCTGCAACAGCAGTCGCTGAACTCAATGACCGTGCACTGGCTGAGTGTGCGCGGTGGCGCCCGCCACCTG
>CAZKER010000318.1:0-4637 GCA_964551845.1 uncultured Cyanobium sp. | reverse complement strand
CAGAAGACATAAAAGGCAAGTCTCTTGCTGCTTCCAACTTCACTCGAGCAATTGGCGCTGCGCCAGCAGAGCTGGCAACAGGGATCAAGATTGATTCAGAAAACAATACTGTTACCCTGACCTTTAAGGGCAAAGCACCTATCAGTACATCATCCGTTAAAATCTCCTATTCTCCAACAATTGGAACAGCAACATCAGGACTGATCACTGATCTCACTGGCAACCCACTGACAAGCTTTTCAAGCAAGGTTGTTGATACCTTCAAGTCCGATACTTCCGTTATCACTCTTGGCGATGGTGGCATTTCATCGCCAGCAACTTCTTACACCAAGTTGGTGCTGACTGGATCTCGCTCCATCAACGGCAATGGAAATGCTCTTGACAATGCAATCACAGGCAATTCCGGCTCCAATTCCCTCTCTGGGGGTGATGGCAATGACACCCTCACAGGTGGTGTTGGTGCCGATATCTTCCGTTTTGCATCTGCGCTCAACGCCACCACCAATGTCGATCGCATCACGGACTTCACCCCAACGGCAGTCGCCACTACCACCGATCGCATCCAACTGGAAAACACAGGCACAGGTCTCTTTACTGCCATCACCACGACAGGCACCCTGGCAGCAACTGCCTTCGTGAGTGGTGCCGTCTTCACAGGCGCTGCTCAACGCATTCGCTACGACGGCGCCACCGGAAACCTCTTCTACGATCCCGATGGCAATGGAGCACAAGCATCCACTCTCTTTGCCACCCTCAACCCCGATCTCACCACACTCAACAACACCCATTTCGTTGTGACCTAAGTCCAATCCACCCCTGGATCGGTACCCACCACAAGCTCGCTGTGATCGATCACCGCCCATCAAAACGACGAAACCCTGCAGGTGAGCTGCAGCAGTGGGGTTCAGCGGGGTTGAATAAGGCTTGCAACGTAGGCGCCAGCCACACCGCTAGTGCCCATATGAGCACCAAACACCACATCTGGTGATCAGCCCCTACGCTCTGATCGCAGCAAATATCCGTAGCGTCGCAGAGGAGCATGGCTAAAGCCGGCGGCCTGGGCAAAACAAGAAGCCTGATCAAATCCCTGGCCGGATCTTTGATCCTGCCCGCCGAGGAGACAGCCCCCGCCGCACCAGTGGTGTACACCAGGGCCATTCGCAGCGAGGGTAGCCTCAGCGAGTCCCTGGCAGGCATCAGCGTGCTGGCCATCCAGCTCGGTTTTACCCACGCCCCAGAAACCCTCTACGCCGTTGACGGCCAGAGCGCCGCTTTCCACGCCGACCACGGCGCCAGGGCGGTGAGCCTGGCGGTGGAATGCAATCCTCGGCAGCAGACCGTTTCCCTGGCAGTTAGCGGGCTCGACAACCAGGACACCTTTGAAACCTTCCATCAGGTATCCAGCACCTTGTTTGGCGACTGCTGATCGAGAGAGCTGATCTGCGGCAACCCCCCTACGCTGAATCCTTCCTTTATCTCGCGGCCATGGATCGCCAGCCGGCCTCCCGCAACACCTCAGCCACCTTGGATGCCATCCAGCTGATGCTGCGCGACCTTCACACCCGGCACGATGAAATCCGCCACCGGGCCGCATTCCGCGGTTGCACCAATGAACTGCTAGCCGTACAGCAGGAGCTGGTGGAGTATCTGCTCAGCAAGAAAAGCCAGTTGATGGGCCATGTCGACCCGGTGAGCGGCGGCACTCGCAACTACAACTCCTTCGTTTGAGCGCCCCCTTGAACCACCGCCCCCGGGTGGTGGTGGTGGGCGCCGGACCGGCGGGCGCCAGCTTGGCCCTGCTGCTGGCCCGCGGCGGTGTAGCCGTGACCCTGGTGGAAGCCAACACCAGCCTTGAGCGCCAATTCCGCGGGGAAGCACTGATGCCCTCAGGGCTGGAAGCCCTAGCGGCCATGGAGCTGCTCGAACTGATTCCAGACTTGCCCCACCGGCCCCTAGTGGGATGGCGCTTCGTTGTAAATGGCCATGAGCTATTCACCGCCACCGAGCCCCTCGGCGGCGATCCCAGCCGGCCCTGCACCCTGGTGAGCCAGCCCGCCCTGCTGGAGGCCCTGCTGAAACGGGCCGGCACCTACCACTCCTTTGCGATAGAGCGGGGTCAGCCGGTGGTCGACCTGCTCTGGCACCAGGAGCGGGTAACGGGGGTGCAACTGCGCGATGGCCGTCAGCTACCTGCCGACCTTGTCGTCGCCTGCGATGGCCGGAGCTCCCTGGTGCGCCAGAAGGCGGGCTTGGCGCTGCTGGGCGGCACCAGCCCCATCGACCTGCTCTGGTTTCAACTAGCCAGCACCGCAGCTTCTCCTTTAGCTGGATCCTTCACCACCCTGGTGGGGCCCCAGGGGGTTTTCAGCGCTTTCGAAAGCGCCAGCGGAGGCGTGCAGCTGGGCTGGGTAATCAGCAAATCCCAACCCACACCGGATCTCGCTAGAGATGGCTGGATCGAGCAGATGGCTGCCCTGAGTCCGCCTCAGTTGGCGGCCTGGCTACGGGAGTGGCGCGGCGAATTGGGGGCGCCCAGCCGGCTGAAGGTGCAGGTGGGACTGGCGGAGCGCTGGTGGCATCCGGGCCTGCTGCTGCTTGGCGATGCGGCCCACCCGATGGGCCCGGTACGCGCCCAGGGCATCAACATGGCCCTGCGAGATGCCTGGGTAGCCGCCACGCGGTTGTTGCCGCTGCTGAGCAGCGGCAACGCCGATGCTGCCCTTGATGGAGTCGTTGCCCAAATTGAGGCGGAGCGGCGGCCCGAAATCAAGGAAATGCAAACCCTGCAGGCCGCCGAAGCTGCCCGGGGAGAGCAGTTACGGCAGCAGGGTTGGTTGCGGGGGGCTCTGGCGATCGCCGCACCCCTGGTGGGCCCCGCGATCGCCGCCCACTGGAGCCATCAGCAACAACCGCTGCGCCAGGGGCTGGCCCAGCTGCCAGGACCGCCATGATGGAGCCCACCCCGGTGGAACCATGGCCGCGCCTCGGATTGATCTCGCACTTGCATTTGGCCTGATCGCCATGCTGGCCGCACCACTACAGGCAGCCCCCAAGGACCCGCCCTATCCCTCTATGGAGCTGTTCCGCGAGCTCCAGCTCCATACCTTCGCCTGCGGGCGAGACAACACGGTTGAAGCCTGCAGCAAGGCACGCACCATGGCCGATCCGCTGATGGATCATCCCCGCCTCGGCGCCAACTGCAAGGACGCCATCTGGACCATCCGCGAACGGGCCAAACCAGCTGCCACCAACACTTTTGAGCGGCGCGAAGCTCTCAACCGAGCCGGCCAAGACCTGATCCCCTTCTGCAAACAGCAGACCCGCTCGGTTGTCCCGAGCAAAACCGACAGCAAACCCAAGGAGAAAAAGGGTGGGTTTGGCCTAATTCCGGGGTCCTGATCCTGATCCCGGCTGGCTCTTGATCAGGTCCAGCACCTGCTGGGCAGTGCTGTCCATAAACGCCAGCGACCAGCCGACCTGGACCACCGCCTGATCGGCCAGGGCACAGAGACCGCCCTTCTGACCCGCAACCTCACAGCTAGCAGAGAGCCCAAGCAGTGCATTGGTGAGTTTGCCCCGCAGGCAGGTTTCCTTGCCGCGGCGGTGGATCACAGCTTCAGCTGCCAAACGACTGCGCTGCACCGCCTGATCCAAGGGGATAGCGCGGGCTCCGCCCATCACTGCCGCCCGGCCTGCACCGGTTGCGGCCAAGGAGCTAGCAGTAAGTGCCAGGCCAGCCAAGCAAGCCCCTCTCCAAATGCGCCCGCTGGCCAACCTGCTTAGCGCCACTGCCCTGCTCCTTAGCCAACTGCGTTCATCTTTGAAGTTAGCCAGTTCTGGGATGGTGACAGGCCAGGGCTAATTTGGGGCCCCAGTGCCCCGGTGGATTCGGCCGATGACCAGCAGCAATCCCGTGAGCATTCGGCAGATTTCCCTGGCCCAGCCGTTCACCGACCAGAAGCCCGGCACCTCCGGCCTGCGCAAAAGCAGCCGCCAGTTTCAGACCCCCCACTACCTAGAGAGCTTCATCGAGGCGAGCTTGCAGGTGCTGCCCGGCGTGGCCGGCGGCACCTTGGTGGTGGGAGGTGACGGTCGCTACGGCAACCGCGAAGCCATCACCGTGATCGCCCGCATGGCCGCCGCCCATGGCGTTGTCAGGCTGATTACCACCACTGGCGGCATCCTTTCCACTCCGGCCGCCTCCCACCTGATCCGCCAACACGGCGCCGTAGGCGGGGTGATCCTCTCGGCCAGCCACAACCCCGGCGGCCCCGATGGCGATTTCGGCGTCAAAATCAACGGCGCTAACGGCGGCCCCACGCCGGAATCGATCACTGACGCGATCTACGCCGCCACCTTGGAACTAGGCGGCTACCGGATCTGTGAGGGCGGCAGCGACCCCGACCTCTCCACGCCCGGCCAATGCCGCATCGGCAACCTGCAGGTTGAGGTGATCGACGGCGTCGACGACTACGTGGCGCTGATGCAGCGCCTGTTCGATTTCGACCAGATCAGCGATCTGGTGCGGGGCGACTTCCCCATGGCCTTCGATGCCATGCATGCGGTGACCGGCCCCTACGCCAGCCGCATCTTCGAAGGGGTGCTGGGGGCGCCCGCAGGCACCGTGCGCCATGGCA
>CAZKER010000317.1:0-4420 GCA_964551845.1 uncultured Cyanobium sp. | reverse complement strand
CTAGGCGAGGCACCCGTGGATTTCTCCGCCTGGTTTGAGGTGTTTCTCGAAAACCGCTGGCATGTATTTGATGCAAGGCACAACATCCCGCGCAGCGGCCGGGTGCTGATTGCTCGCGGCCGCGATGCCGCCGATGTGCCCTTCCTGCGCTCCTTCGGGGCGCATGAGCTGGTGGGGTTTGCGGTGACAACTGAGCTAGCGGCCGCCAGCCCGCTGTTGGCTTGAGCTGACGGGGCTGAGCCGCTTAGCTCAGAACCACTCCACTAGTGCCTGTTCCTTGCTGTTTACCTGCGCTTCTGGGGTGTTGCGCTGGAACTCCAGCCGAATTGAGCGCTCCTGCTCGCCATCGGCGGCGACAGCGCGGATCGGATACACCTGCTGGCCATCGCGGAAGGGCACCTGCACCCGGAAGGTGCCATCACTGCTCAGCGGCACTGGCGCATCACCGATGAACAGGCTGGCGCTGGGATCGGTCGCCCCATAAACAATCAGCTCGGCATCAGCTACCAGCCAAAAAGAGCGTGGCTGGGCCAGGCCACGGCCCGATTCACTGCGGCCACTGGCCCACAAACCCGCCCCAGAAGCGGAGCTAAGCCACTGATCCCCCAGCTGCCCAGCGCTCCCCTGCTCGTGCCACACCTCCGACCCCAAGCGCCGGCGGCTCGGACTAGCCGCAGTGGACTGGCGGTACATGAGCTCGTGCTCCACACCGCCGCTGCTCTGCACAGGCGGCAGGCTGGAGAGCAGTGCCGGCAGCACATCTAGGGAGAAAGGCACGAACAGGTCAGCCACCACCTCGCTCGGCCCGCTGGCCGGCATCCGCGCTACCGAGGAGAAGGCCAGATGCAACCAGCCACCGGAGGGCAGGCGATAGCCCAGTTCCACGCGGTAGTCGCGATCACAAAGCGGCAGGGCTAGGTACCACTCGCTGCTGTTGGCATCGACCACCACCTCCTGCAGGGCGTGGGGATGGCTGGCGCCAGTCTGCAGACCTGTCACATCACTCACCCGCAGGCAGAGCTGGCTGGCACCGGCGGCAGCGGCGCGCTGCTGATCGATGCTGCCGAGCTCCCAGAAGACATGGGCCCACTGCGGATCCCGGGGCAGGAAGGTCACCTCGCTTCCCCCAGCGACGGCGCTTGTGACCACTGCCACAGGCCCGTAGTCGTTGGCGGCTGGAGCCTGTTGAGGCAACACCTGTTGCAGGGCGTCGATCAACTGCGAGCGGCTGAGGCGGCTGTAGATGTTGGCGAGCGGAGAGTTGCGGGCCAAAGCGCGCAGCTGGGCAATGGTGCGGCCGGCTAGGGGAGACAAGCTGCCTTTAGTTGAATCCATGCCTGCACGTCAATATTTATTTCATATTCACCCGGTTTGCACTAAAGCCACTCCCTGTGTTAGCGGACGGCTATCAGCGCAGCAGCCATGGTTCCTGTCGGTGATCCATCCAGCCTGGCGAGCGTGCAGGGTCAGCGCAGGGATTCGCAGGCCTCCCCGTCGGCATTGCCATCGAGGTAGGTGTGCCCTTGCCGCAGCAACTGCTGGGCAAGGGCATAGGAGCCGATCTCTGAGCAGCGGTAGCGGCGTCCGCCGGGAGTGGTGCCATCAGGGATGGCGGCTGAGCGGCGAGCGCGGCGGAAGTCCCATGGGCGGGTGATGCCGCCCTCCACCTGCCAGACGCCAAAGCGCCGCCGGCTGGCCCGATATTCCGCGTCCAGATACTCCTTGGCATCGCAGCCGCTCAGGTATTGCCGATACGCGAATGCCTGGCCGTCCTCCACCATCGCCAGGTTGATGTTGATCTCTGAGATCACCTCGGCGACACTGCGGCCATAGCGATCGGTGGTCTTGACCTCGAGCCTGACCTCGCGCCCGACAGGCAGCCGCTGCTGCAGGTAGCTGCGGGCCTGCTGGCCGTAGGTGCCCTGGGCGGTTTCGGGGGCATCGATGCAGGCCAGCCGCACGGTCACCGCTCGGCCGGACTGGCGGATGCGGATGGTGTCGCCATCACCGATCGACAGCACCTTGGCCGTCATGCCCTGAGCAGCCACGCCAGCCGGCAAGGCCAGTGCCGTCAACGCCCCTACAACCAGCAGAGCCTTGCTTGCCATCGCTGGAGTTTGCATGGCCAACCTTTTCATGCAGCCTCTGCATGGCTGCTGCGCCGGTTGCGGGATGGCGCCAATCTGGAGCCCTGCAAGGCACGCCCATGGTTCGTAGTTCGCTGCTGACTGCGCTCGTCATCGGGGCCCTGTCTGCTAGCACCGCCAACGCCCAGCAACCTGTTCGCCCCCTCCCGAAAGTGGGAGGCTGCCCGCTCGGCTACTACAGCTCTGGCAGCTACTGCGTGCCCAGCTCCGGGGGTAACACCCGAGGCGCGATTGAGAAGGTGGGCGGTGGCTGTCCGCTGGGCTTTTATTCCTCTGGCAACTACTGCCTCAGCAGCCCCAGTAACGAGCGGGAGGCGATTCAGAAAACCGGCAAGTCCTGCCCCCTTGGCTGGTATTCCTCAGGCAACTACTGCGCCAAGAGCCGCTGATTGCCATGGGCTTCCGCTTTCGACGTTCTGCCCGCCTGGGCCCACTGCATTTCAACTACCGCTTCGCGGGCCTGCGGCTACAGCAAGGGTGGATTGAGCTCCATCTCCGTTGGTGGGCGGGGTGCCTTGTTCAACATCCCCTTCGCTCGCAGTGGTGGTGCGCGCACCACGGTGGGAGTTCCGGGCACTGGCCTGAGCTGGGGCGTGGAGCACAGCCCAGATCGCTCCGCCTCGATCCCGGTCGAGCCTGCCGCAGGCCTGCCCTATAGCCGCCGCCTGCGCCTTGGTCGGGTCGATGCCCTCAAGCAGTCGCGTTGGCCGATCTTCTAGCTGTCGAGAACCTAACGCCAGTCATTAAAGAAGCTTCAGATAACATTGGCGTCAGGAGCCCGAGCATTAATCGCCAGGTGATCGAAAAGAGCGGCCGTTCCTGGCTACTGGGTTGGACCAACTCTGGTAGCTCCGAGTTATGCAACTAGTTTGATTGATTTTATTTCGCATGGGGGTTTGATGGCTCAGGCGCTTGCAGATCCTTTAAGAAACAACTATCGATGAATGTCGAACTGCTCGCCCCGCTTGCTTTGCTGGCACTGATAGATAGCACTAGCTTCGGTACGTTGCTTATACCCCTGTCGTTGATGCTGGCACCCGGTCGTCCGCTTCCAGGGAGGATTGCTCTGTTCCTAGGGACCGTAGCCGCCTTCTATCTGCTGTTGGGGATGGCGTTGCTACTCGGAGCTTCGACGCTGCTCGATACATTCCAGGACGCTGGAAACTCGCAACCGCTAAGAATCGCTCAACTGGTTATCGGTTTTGGACTAATCACTGTCGGTGTACGAATGCAGCCTTGGACGAAAGCGGGCAAGGAGCGACGAGTTGCTCGCCGCGCAGAAGAACTGACACGTAACGGGCCGAGTCTTCTAATGCGGATGCGCGGGCATGCGACCGATCCCTCGGCTCCAATAGGAGCGGTCTTAGTATTTGCGTTGACGGCAGCCGGGATCGAGGCTGCTTCGATGATCCCGTATCTGGCTGCGATCGGTATTTTGACGACATCGGAGTTGTCGCCGGTGGGGAGGAGCGTGGTTCTTTTTGCCTATTGTTTGTTGATGATCACACCAGCATTGTTGCTACTCGCAGCTCGGCTTCTGCTACACGGCCATGTCTCACCAGTCTTGGCAAAGATGGAGGCATTTTTGGCTTGCAATGCAAGCAAGGCCATGCCCTGGGCTATATCATTGATCGGCTTGCTTATGGTTTGCAACAGCTTGAAGGTATTTGCATCGTCTTGAAGAGATTTACATTTTTTGCTTTTGCCTTAACGGCACCACCTTCATGGGGCAAGTCCCTCCACAAGCCCCTGGACCATTACCAAGGCATCGACGTAACCCAGCTGCTTGTGACGGAACGCCCCCGGCAAGGTGCCAACCACTTGAAAGCCATTGCGCTGCCAGCAGCGGATACCGGCGGTATTGGTGCTCACCACCAGGTTGAACTGCATCGCCCGGAACCCCAAACGCTTGGAGGCTTGCAGCGAGTGCTGGCAGAGCCGACTGCCGATTCCCTGGCGGCGGCAGTGCTCAGCCTCCACGTAGCCGGCATTGGCCACATGGGCTCCCAGCGCGAGGGAGTTGGGCTTGAGGTAGTAGGTGCCCACCACAGCCCCGGCCGAATCCATAGCCACCATCACTGCCTGGCTGTGCTCCAACCAAGCCACCTGGGCTTCTGACTCGCTGATCGCTGGGTCATGGGGAAAGGTTTCGCCGGCGCGGAACACCGGCTCCAGCAGCGCCCACACCGCTGGCCAGTCGGCTGGCTCATAGGGGTGGATCTGCAGGGGCATGGTGGGCACGACTGGGGAGAGGAACCAAGCAGAGGCTGATC
>CAZKER010000316.1:0-6122 GCA_964551845.1 uncultured Cyanobium sp. | reverse complement strand
ACCGGGTAGGTCTCGCAGCGGGCGGTAGCCACATCCAGCAACACTTGCTGGCCAGCCAGATTGAGCTCGAGCTCAACGGTGCCGTAAGCGCCGTGCTCCTGGCAGCGCTGGACCACCCCGGGGCCCAGCTGGCCAGACAAGTCGTCAACCAACTCCTTAGCCAACTCAGAAGCCCGGCCCTGCACCACCAGGTCCAGATCAGGCAGCCCCCGCCAGGGATCGTTGTGCACCCGGTGCAGCAACAAATCCCGCACCGCTCCACCCACTAATGCCACCCGGCCGACGCCAGCCCGGCCCAGGGCTTTCAGCACAGGCGCTGGGATGCCTGGGATTTCCACCTAGATGGGCTCGATCGGCGCCAGGCGCGGGTCAAGGATTTTGGGTCCCATCCCCTGAAATTTCACGGCAATCGACACCTTCTCGCCACTGCCAAACAAGTGAGTCACCTGGCCTTCGCCAAAGCTGCTGTGGCGCAACAGGTCGCCCACCGCCCAAATCTTGGCGGCCGCCCGGCGCCGCACCGCATTGGCGGGGGCCCCTGCCGCACCACCGCCGGCCACCTGGCGTGAATCCTCTCGATCCACGCGGGTGAGCCGCTCAAGGCGCTGCTCACGGCGAATGGAAGCTCCGCCGCTATGGGGGATGTCTCCCTGGATCAGGGCGCTGGGCAGCTCCGAAAGAAACACCGAGGGCACCGCCGGCTCGCGCATGCCGCCCCAAAGCCGCCGCTCACTGGCATGGGATAGAAACAGCCGCTCCTTGGCCCGGGTGAGGCCCACGTAGCAGAGTCGGCGCTCCTCCTCAAGCGCCGAGGGGTCTTCCAAGGAGCGATAGCTGGGAAAGAGACCCTGCTCCATCCCAACCAAATACACCACCGGAAATTCCAGGCCTTTACTGGCATGCAGGGTCATCAGGGTGACGCGGTCCTGCTCGGTGTCCTTGCTGTCTGCGTCGCTGGCTAGAGCAGCGGAGGCCAGGAAATCCTCCAGGGAGCCCTCCTCGTTTTCCTCCTGGTATTGCAGGGCGGCATTCACGAGCTCATTGAGGTTGCGGCGGCGGTCTTCAGCCTCATCGGTGCCTTCCGTAATCAACTCAGCCACATAGCCGCTCTGCTCCATCACCCGCTGCACCAGCTCTGAAGGGGCGATGTCTTGAGCGCAGGCCTGGAGGCCATTAATCAGCTCGCAAAACTGCAGCAACCCCTTAGCCGAGCGACCGCCTAAGGAACGCACCGCCTCGGCATCGCGCACCACTTCCCAGAGGGGAATGCCCAGCTGGTTAGAGGCATCGGTGAGTCGCTCGATCGTGGTTTTACCGATGCCACGTTTGGGGGTATTGAGCACCCGCAGCAGGCTCACGGTGTCGGCGGGGTTAACCAGAAGCTTGAGGTAGGCGAGCACATCCTTGATCTCGCGCCGGTCGTAGAAGCGCAGCCCCCCGACCACGATGTAGGGGATGCCCCAGCGCACCAGCGACTCCTCCATCGCCCGCGACTGGGCGTTGGTGCGATAAAGCACGGCCATGTCGCCCCAGCTGAGATCGGGGTGGGCGGCTTCAAGCATGCGCATGCGATGCACCACCGCTTCGGCTTCGGCAATCTCGTCATCGCAGCGGGTGAGCGAGATCAATTCGCCCTCACCTCGGGTGGGGCGCAAAACCTTATCGATCCGCTCGGAATTGTTGGCGATCAGGGCATTAGCCGCCTCCAGGATCGTGGCGGTGGAGCGGTAGTTCTCCTCCAGCTTCACCATCGTGTTGGTGGTGTCACTGGCAGCCCCGTCACCGAAGTCGTCCTGAAAGCCCATCAGGATCGTGAAATCGGCGGCGCGGAAGCTGTAGATGCTCTGGTCAGCGTCGCCCACCACAAACACCGATCGCCCATCCCAGTCGTCGTAGTCGGAGGGATCACGGCCGTTGGTCACCAGCAGCTTGATCAGGTCGTACTGGGTGCGGTTGGTGTCCTGATATTCGTCCACCAATACATGACGAAAGCGCCGGTGCCAGTAGTCGCGGATCTGCTCGTTTTGGCGCAGCAACTGCACCGGCAAAAGCAGCAGGTCGTCGAAATCGAGGGCGTTATTGGCGGCAAGGGCGCGCCGATAACGCCGGTAGGTCTCCGCCATCAGCCGGCCCCGCTGGCCTCCGGCATCGGCTTCGAGCTGCTCGGGCATCCAGCCCTGGTTCTTGGCGTTGCTGATCGCCCAGCGCACCTTCTTCGGTTCAAAGCGCTTGGGATCGAGCTGCAGCTCCTGGGTGACGATCTCCTTGATCAGGCTCTGAACGTCGTTCTCGTCGTAGATGGAGAACTGGCGGGTCCAGCTGAGCCCCTCGGGATCCTTGTACTTATCTATATCGAAGCGCAGCAGCCGGGCAAACAGGGCGTGGAAGGTGCCAATCCACAACTCCTTGATCACCTCGCGGTAGATGCGCGAGCGCAGCTGACGCTGCTCCACCGCCGCCAGGGTGCTCCAGGGCTGGCCAAACTGACTCTGAGCGAGCTTCTGGGCTAGCAGCAGCTCCAGCCGCTCCTTCATCTCCCTGGCCGCCTTATTGGTGAAGGTGACGGCAAGCAGATGGGCCGGATCGGCGCCGTGGTGGCCGATCAGGTGGGCGATGCGGTGGGTGAGGGCCCGAGTTTTACCGCTGCCGGCACCGGCCACCACCAGCAGGGGGCCAGTGTGGTGGTCCACCGCCTTGCGCTGGGCGTCGTTGAGACCGGCGAGAAATGCGCTCATTCCTGAGACCCTAGGCAAGGCGACGGGCCAACCTCTGCCGCCAGCGCTCCAAGCGCAGCTGGAGCAGGGAAGGGGGCCGCAGGGGCGGCTCACCGGTCTGCAGCCGATCGATATGGATGTTGATCGCCTCCAATGCCTGGCGCCAGCGCTGGCGCAGCCGCGGCTCACTGAGCTCATCAAGCAGCTCTTCCAAGCAGCGCGGCGCCGGCAGCCAGGAGGCTGGATCGGCCACCGCCGCGGCGATCCGCTCCCCGTCGGCGGCCAGGCTGCCCATACCGATCTGATGGGCCAGGCCACCGGGGTCGAGGTTGTCAGCCAGGGCGTGGTTAAGGCTGCTGAACAGCACGCAGCCACAGGCCAGGGCCTCGATCGGCGGCAGTCCAAAGCCCTCACTTACCCCACTGCAGCGCCAGTGGTCGGCGGAGTCGTAAAGCACCACCTTGGCGCTGTTAAACAGACCCACCAGATCCTCCACCCAGCCCTCCTGCACCAGCACCGTGAGCCCCCGGGCCCGCAGGGCTGGCACCAGCTGCTCCAGCACGTAGGCGCTGGTCTTGCGCCGCTGCACCAGCACATCAATCGAGCGGCCGCCGGGGGCCGGCTCGGCGCCGAAGTTGTGGGGTCGATCACCGCGGGCGATCCAACTGGTCTCCAAGGCATTGGGCACCAAGAACAGCGGATTGCGGCTGGCCCATTGGCCCCAATAGCCCAGGGTGTTGCGACTCACCGCCAGCACCGGCACCCCAGGCGGCAAGCGGAAGCCATAGCCGCTGCTGTGGGCGTGATAAGCCACCGGCCGGCCCCGCAGCGCCCCCAACTGGCGGGGTACGTCAAAGCCCCAGCTCACGATCCAGAGGCAAGCAGCAGCAGCCGAGCTACCAAGAGGTTCGGCCCGGAGCAGATCGTCTAAATAGGGCAATCCGGGCTCCCGCTGCCGATAGGTGACCAGTTCTGTTGGCACCAGTTCGGCCACCAGCCGGGCCGTCTGCTGCTCTACCAGCAGGCCACCGCAGCGGTAGCGGCCGCTGGTGCCAGGCACCAAAAAGCGAAGGGGGCGCAAGACGCTCAGAGACTGCGGCCCACCAACTTTGGCTCAGGCCGCCGCCACTTCCGTGCTGCCCGAACGCTGACGGCGGGTGAGAAAGCCAAACAGCACCTTGCCGATAGCCGCAATCAGATTGCCTTCCAGTTCCTGGAACATGGTCATGTTGAGGTGGAAGGCATGGTTGGCCTCCTCAACAATGCGATCGGCCATGGCTTGGTCGATCGGCAGAGCATCAAGGGTGGCGCGGTAGTTGGCCTTGAAGGCCTTCTCGTCGGGGATGGCGGCAAATTCGTAAAAACGCAATCCATCGTGCTCGCCCAAGCTCATCGCCTTCTGGGCGATGTTCTTGAGGATCTGACCGCCGGAAAGGTCACCGATGTAGCGGGTGTAGTGGTGGCCCACCAGCAGCTCCGGGCACTCCCGCGCCACTTGGTGCAAACGCTCAACGTATTGCTGGGCTCCAGGGGTGGGCTGGACCGCATTGCGCCAGTCGCCACCGAAATAAAAGGCAAGATCCTGCTCGAGACTTTCGCGCCGGTTGAGCTCAGAAAAGGCAACCGGGCCCACCACTGGATGCTCCTTGAGCCGGCCAAACTCCTCCTCCATGGCGGAGTACACGAAATAAAGGTCGGCCACCAGGGTGCGGTAGCTGGCCTTATCCACCACCCCCTTAAGGAAGCAGCTCACGAAGCCGGTGTTCTCCGCCATCGTGTGGGCCTTTTTGGTGCCTTCACGCAGTTGGGAAGCAAGGGCGACGGCCATCTGACGGGGGCGTTGTATGGGCGGGGGAACAAGTTAGGCGGGGGGTTTACCGGGGCGCACGGCAAGGTTGCGAAGGGTTACGCCGCCAGCGGCTGATCGCCATGCTCGGCCCCATCGAACAGATCAAATAGCTCCCGGGAAAACTGCTGCAACTTCTGCGCCACCTCGACCTGGGGCAGATGGCTACCCGACGGCTGCCAGTCGCCCACGGTGGCCAGCCGCCAACGCTCGCTCTCATAGGTGAGTCCCCGAATTGTCACCCCCAGCAGCCGCGGCCGCTCGCTCCGGCTCTGGCCTACCGACGCTCCCGGAGCCTCCTCAAGCCGCAACTGCACCAAAAACGAGCGGCACTGGCTGCGCGGGCTCCAACCCGGCAGATGAAAGGAGAGATCCAGGCTCTCCTGCTCTGCAAAGGCACGGGTGAGCGCATCGTCGCGCCAGGGGGTGAGATTGGCCCGAGCATCAGGAAAGTGGGCGCGAAACAGCGCAGCCGCCGAGGCGATCGCCTGGACCAATGCCAACGATTGGGCCTGGTCAGCGGCATTCATGCCGTTTCCCCTGAGCAGAAACGCAACATGTCTGAAACCTAGGCTCGCCCCACCGATCGCGCCGCCCCCGGTCAGCAACAGCCCATGGCCACCAGCACCCCGCAGTTCGAGAAGCTCACCGCCCCAGTCCAAGGCACGGCCATCCGCTTCGAGAACGGCCAGCCGATCGTTCCAGCCGACCCGATAATTCCTTTCATCCGCGGTGATGGCACGGGCGTAGACATCTGGCCCGCCACCGAGAAAGTGCTGGACGCGGCTGTTGCCCAGGCCTACGGCGGCGAGCGCCGCATCGAGTGGTTCAAGGTGTACGCCGGCGACGAGGCCTGCGACCTCTACGGCACCTACCAATACCTGCCGGAGGACACCCTCGAAGCGATCCGCACCTACGGCGTGGCCATCAAGGGGCCCCTCACCACGCCGATCGGCGGCGGCATCCGCTCCCTAAACGTGGCCCTGCGCCAGATTTTTGATCTCTACTGCTGCGTTCGGCCCTGCCGGTACTACGCCGGTACCCCCAGCCCCCACAAGCGGCCCCAGGACCTGGACGTGATCGTGTACCGGGAGAACACGGAAGACATCTACATGGGGATCGAGTGGGAGGCCAACGATCCGGTGGGGATCGAGCTGCGTCGACACCTCAATGAGGTGGTGATCCCTGCCAACGGCAAGCTGGGCCAGCGCCAGATCCCCGAGGGCTCCGGCATCGGCA
Source organism: uncultured Cyanobium sp. (assembly GCA_964551845.1). GTDB lineage: Bacteria > Cyanobacteriota > Cyanobacteriia > PCC-6307 > Cyanobiaceae > Cyanobium_A. Next base: position 323 of record CAZKER010000316.1, on the reverse strand, counting down.
TCAAGCCCGTGAGCAAGCACGGCAGCCAGCGCCACATCCGCAAGGCCATCCAGCACGCCCTGCGCCTTGAGGGCGACAAGCGCCACGTGACGCTGGTGCACAAGGGCAACATCATGAAGTTCACCGAGGGCGCCTTCCGAGACTGGGGCTACGAACTGGCCACCACCGAATTCCGCGAAGTATGTGTCACCGAGCGCGAGAGCTGGATCCTCGACAACATCGACAAGAACCCCGGCCTGAGCATCGAGAACAATGCCCGTCTGATCGAGCCCGGCTACGACAGCCTCACCCCGGAAAAGAAGGCCGCTATTGATGCCGAAGTG
>CAZKER010000315.1:0-4028 GCA_964551845.1 uncultured Cyanobium sp. | reverse complement strand
AATTCGCAGGCAATGAAGCCGGCGCCAACTACAACGATGCTCTCTGGCAGCTGCTCCAGCTGAAACATCGCATCGCTCACCCAGCCCAGCTCTGCTCCTGGAATCGCTGGCCGCTGGGGCCGGCCCCCCACTGCGATCAAGATGCGCTCGGCCCGCAGGCGGCGCTCGCCAACGGCAACGGTGTGGTCGTTCTCAAAACAGCCCCAGCCGGTCACCAGCTCAACCCCCGCCTTCTCAAGAAAGCCGAGATGCAGCTGGTTGAGACGGTCCACCTCGGCGCGCACCTTGGCCAGCAGGGTACTGGGGTTAAGGCGAATCCCCTCGAGCTCCCAGCCATAGCTGGGTGCATCGGCCAGCAAGTGCCTGTAGGCAGAGCCATAAACCAGCAGCTTTTTGGGCACGCAGCCCCGGATCACACAGGTGCCGCCCACCCGATCTCCCTCCACTATCGCCACCCGGGCGCCATGGCCAGCGGCACGCTTGGCGGCTGCCAGCCCACCTGAGCCGGCGCCAAGCACCACCAAATCGAAGTGTTCGCTCATGGGCCGGCTGCCTGTTGCTCAATGCTTCCCATCATCCCGGCTGGGGTGAACAATTCCAGAGCTTGATTCCGGGTCAGGGCCAATGATGTCAATGGCGCTGCGTTGCACCACAAGCTGATAGCGCAACGGCTGCTGCCTATTGATGAATTTTTGCACCGCCGCCACCTGAGCAGGGGTGGGCAGATTGGCTTGACTCACCCGCACAGAGGCACGAATCAAAGGCGGCTTACTTGTCCAGTCGATGGTGATGCCAACTAGCTGCGAATCTCGCCCAATGGTGATGGTTTCAGTTTTGAGGCTTTTAGCAATCGCCTCTTCAATCCGCTGCTGCGCCAGCTGCCGCTGGGATTGGCGCACAAGCTGCAGAAAACTGTTGCTGAGTGGAAGCAGTAGCACCGCAGTAAAGATCAAACTCACCAGTCCCATCTGACTTCTCCACAGACGCCTACGCAGCAACGGTTGGGTTACAACCAGAAGCAGCAGCGCTCCACTGAGGATTCCCAGCAGGTTGGTAACAAACAACAGCCCAGCGCCACGGGCTGCTTGCCATTGGCCAGCTGAGAGCAGCAGCCCCAATACGCACACTGGCGGCACCAGCGCTACAGCGATGGCGGTGCCAACCAGAGATGACACGGCCCGGCTGCGTATTTTGGCGTAGACCGCTGCTGCACCTGCCACCAGGGCAATGCCAAGGTCCAGCAGGTTTGGGGAGGTGCGGGCAGCCACCTCAGCGCCAAATGCCTGCATGCCAACGCCAGCGCCAACAAAGGCAGACAGCACAACCGTGATAGCGAAGCCCGAAGTAAGGGTTAGCAGCGAGCGACCGACGAGGGCCGGATCGTGCAACATGCCAAATGCCATGGATCTCAGCGGCAGTATCCAAGGTGCAATCACCATCGCCCCGATCACCACTGCGGCGCTGTCTGCAAGCAGACCAAAGCTGGCAATCAGGGATGCCGAAATGGTCAAGACCAGAAAATCGCCATCCAAGTTGGCATCAGCCTCAAACTCTGCTGCCAACTCTTCGAAGCTGAGGCTGTCAACCATTGCGGCAGCACAGAGAGAACGCCCGTAAAGATAGCCGCAACCGATCTGCCCAACTAAAAAGCCCGCAGCTCAGCTGCGGGCCAATGAGAAGATCTCTACAGGAGAGCTTTATTGGAAAAGGTGGTCCTTACTTTGCCGAAGTGGCGAAGTCAGGATAGGCCTCCATACCGTGCTCGCCGATGTCAAGGCCAACAACTTCTTCGCCCTCTGTGACACGAATACCACCAAATAGGGCGCCGATGATAGACCAAACAATCCAGGAAGAAACAATTGCAAAGACTGCAAAAGCTGCTGCGCCAATAATCTGAATACCAAGCTGGCTAAAGCCGTGACCAGTAAGCAGACCCTTGTCAACATTGAACAAGCCAACCGCGAGAGTTGCCCATACGCCGCAGACTCCGTGGACTGAGAAGGCACCTACGGGATCATCAATCTTGATGCTGTCTATAAAGGCAACCGAGAAAACAACCAGGATGCCGGAGATAAATCCAACAACCCACGCACCGGGCATGGAGAAGCCATCGCAGCCTGCAGTTACGCCTACCAAACCAGCAAGAATGCCATTGATGGTCATCGTGAGGTCAGGCTTGCCGGGGCGCTTGTCTGGTCCCATGCCGGGTAGCTGGGATGCCAGGGTGCCAGATATGGCCCCACCAGCGGCGCCAAGAGTGGTAGTTACGGCGATGTAAGGAACTTCCGGGGCCATGGAAAGCCAGGAGCCGGGATTGAATCCATACCATCCAAGCCACAGGATCAAACAACCGAGGGTTGCAAGCGCCAGGTTGTGACCAGGAATTGCTTGAGGCTTGCCATCAACAAATTTGCCGATGCGCGGACCGAGGAGCATGGCACCAATCAGACCAGCCCAAGCTCCAAATGAGTGCACCACGGTTGAACCAGCGAAATCAATGAAGCCAAGCTTGTTTAGCCAGCCTTCACCAACATTCCACTGCCACGAGCCTGAGATCGGATAAAGAATACCGACCAGGATCAGTGAAAAGATAACGAACTCCCCAAACTTAATTCTTTCAGCAACCAAGCCGGAGACGATTGTGGCTGCAGTACCTGCAAAGGCGGCTTGGAAGAGAAAGTCAACGCTTGGCACCAGCTTGCCATCAGTAACCATCTCAGGAGTGACGGTTGGATCGAAGAACAAGCCGCCAAACTTGAACCAACCAGGAATCACCCAACTGGCGTTGTACATGATCTTGTAGCCGATGAACCAGTAGGCCGTAACCGCCAAGGCGAAAACGATCAGGTTCTTAGCCAGAATGTTGACGGCATTCTTGGAACGACACATGCCGGCTTCCACCATGGCAAAGCCGGCGTTCATGAAGATCACCAGAGCGGCGCAGATCAACAAGAACATGTTGTTGGCCAAGAAGGCCGGGGTGAGCTCGGGTAGCTCCGCGGCATGGGCCGCCAAATTGAATACACCTAAGCCAAGAAGAGCTAGGGGTACGCAGGCCAGCCACACAAGGGTGCGACTGTTGCTGAATCCTTTGATACTGCGCAGCAGCATCATCGGGGCCTCGGACAGACTCGCCTCCTGAAGGCGCTTGCGCCGGGGAGGGGTGGAAGCAATGGTCATGGGCAGATCAGAAGGACGGCTGCTCAGGTTGGGGATGGTCGAAATCCCATCGCAATGAAGAATGCGTGCTCACTGCGGGATGAGATGTTCGTTTTGATACCGAATCGCGCTCTGGCCGGCCATGGCGCCGGAAGGCCTGCGGCGAAAGCAACAAATTGTTCATAGTGAACATTTCCGGCATTGCCGTGCTCCAGCCCGCTCCCGGCCTGCTGCGGTTGCTACAACAAGCGCGCCTGGTTGTAGCTAGAAGGTGAGCAAACCCTTCTCGACCACGTGAAACAGATTCAAGCCATCATCCGCCCCGAAAAACTTGATGCCGTCAAGGATGCTCTTGTAAGCATCGGCATCAACGGCATGACAGTCACTTCGGTTCAGGGCTTCGGCAAGCAGATGGGCTACACCGAGGTCTACCGCGGTGTCAAGATCGAAGCCAAGCTGCTTTCCAAAACCATGATCACGGCAGTTGTGACCGATGCAGCCATGGCTGGTGTAGTGGAAGCGATCAAGGCTGCTGCTCAAACCGGCGAAATCGGCGACGGCAAGATCATTGTTACCCCCGTGGAAGCATCAATCCGGATCCGCACGGGCGAAACCGGCGATGCCACTCTCGATTGAATTCTTCTATATGACCAGTCAATACTGGTCACACTAAGGCTCAGTAAAATGAAAACCACCGCTCGGCCTATGGGCTGGGCGGTGGTCTTTTTTTGCGATCAGCAGCAGCTGGAATCAGCCGACTGCAGCAGCAGCGCGGTCGAAGTAGGTGCCAACTTCGGACATCAGGGCGGAGCAATCGCCGGGGGTGATGCCGTTGCGATCGTTAGCGATCGAGATGGCAGCATCCTTCA
>CAZKER010000314.1:0-10670 GCA_964551845.1 uncultured Cyanobium sp. | reverse complement strand
TTTAGCTGGGTGCGCAGCTGGGTGGAGCTGGTGAGCTCGGAGGCCAGGGCCGAGTAGGGCAAGTTGACGCAGGTGTAGAGCCCCATGGCCACAAGTTGGATCGCCACCAAAAATGCGAACTTCTGCCAGTCCCCTCCCGGCGGCACCCACCACATCGCCACCAGCGCCAGGCCTAGGGGAATGGCGCTGCCTGCCATCCAGGGCAGCCGCGGGCCCCAGGGGTGCTTGGTGTGGTCGCTGAGCCAGCCCACCAGTGGGTCGTTGATGCCATCCCACACCTTCAGCAGCATCAGCACCAGGCCTGCCATCCAGGCCGGCAGGCCGACGACACCGGTGTAGAAAACAAATAGATAAAAACCCAGCTGGGTGGCAGCCATGCCGGTGCCGATGTCGCCGAGGCCATAGCTCCACAGCAGGCGGCGCCGGGCGGCCCTCCCCAAGCTGGATTCTTCAGCTGCGATCATCGGGGTCGCTGTGGGCTGGGGTGGGCAGGCCATAATGTCGCAGCTGCATCTATCCGATAGCAGCCACAGATCATGTGTCTAGTGCACGTGTACTGCTGCGGGCGTAGTTTAGTGGTAAAACCTCAGCCTTCCAAGCTGATGATGCGGGTTCGATTCCCGCCGCCCGCTTCTTAAAGCTCTCGGCCTTCCAGTAGCGGTGCCGCCACCAGCAGCATCAGGCTGCGGCTCTGCAGGGGCGCTCCGGAAGGCAGCCAGGCTTCCGGCCGAGACGGCAGGTCATCGCCGGGGGGCAGCGCCGTGTCAATCACCCGCAGCCAGCCCTGGCTACTGCTGGGCAGCTCGAAGTGCATCGCCTTGCAGTAAGCATTCATGCCGCACCACACCAGTGGGCCCTGGTGGCTGTCGTTGAGGCTCCAGGCCAGGGTGTGGGACCAGCTAGCCCAGTCGGGGCTGTCCAGTTCAACTCCGTGCCACTGGCGCCAGAGATGGCCCCGATCGCCGCTGCGCCGCTGGGGTTTGTCATCGAGAGGCAGCTCGGGGTTGAACAGCCCGCTCAGGTGGGACCGCAACTGCAGCAGGCGTTTCAGGAACAGCCGCACGGCCAAATCGCCACTATCCGGTTGCCAGTGCATCCAGCCGAGGGGATTGTTCTGGCACCAGGTGTTGTTGTTGCCACCCTGGCTGCGGCGCACCTCATCGCCCATCAACAGCATTGGCACTCCCGGTGCAAGCACCAGGCTGGTGAGCAGGTTGCGCAGCTGGCGCTCGCGCAGGGCCGTGATGGCGGCGTCGGAGCTGGGGCCCTCCACGCCGTGGTTCCAGGTGTTGTTGTGATTGTCGCCGTCGCGGTTGTCCTCGCCGTTGGCCAGGTTGTGCTTGCCGTTGAAGCTCACCAGATCGGCTAGGGAGAAGCCGTCATGGGCGGTGAGGAAGGTGATGCACTGGCCAGGATGCACCGGTGTGTTGGTGAAAAGGTCCGGGCTGCCGCTGAGGCGCTGGGCCATGGTCCAGCAGGTTTTTTCGTCACCCTTCCAGAAGCGACGCAGGTCGTCGCGGAAGCGGCCGTTCCAGGTGGCCACCCGGCGGGCTGGGAAGTCGGCGAGTCGGTAGAGGCCGCCGCAATCCCAGGGTTCGCTGATCAGCTTGAGATCGCTGAGGTCAGGATCGGCCTCCATGTCCTCGAATAAGGGAGGCGAGTCAAGGGGGGCCAGGTTGTCGCCGCGGCTGAGGGCGATGCCGAGGTCGAAGCGGAAGCCATCAATTCCTAGCTCCGTGGCCCAGCAGCGCAGCGATTCGAGGATCAGCCGCCGCACCAGAGGGCGGTTGGCGGCGATGGTGTTGCCGCAGCCGCTCACATCCTGGTAGTCACCCTTGGCGTTCTGCTGGTAATAGAGGCGGTCACAGAAGCCGCGCCAGCTGAGGGTGGGGCCATCCTGATTGCCCTCGGTGGTGTGGTTGTAGACCACGTCGAGCAGCACCTCGATGCCGGCCCGGTGGCAGGCGCTCACCAGTTGCCGCACTTGGTCGCGGCCGCTGAGGGGGTCATCGCCCACCAGATAATCGGGATGGGGGGCCATCCAGCTCAATGGGCTGTATCCCCAGTAGTTGTGGCGGCCGGCCGGGGCGTCGTTGGGATCAAAGGCCATCACCGGCAGCAGCTCGATGGTGGTGATGCCCAAATCCTTCAGATAGGGAATGGTGGGAATTAGCCCCAGCAGGCTGCCCTGTTGTTCCGCTGGCACGGGACAGCCAAGCCCCTGGGTGAAGCCGCCTACGTGCAATTCATAAATGACGCTCTTATTCCAACTGTGGCGCGGCCGAGGGGCTTGGCTGAAGTCAAAGCGGTCGCGCTCGGTCACCACCCCCTTGAGGCAATGGCCAGTGTTGGGCGCGGCCCCGACGGCACCGCCACGCTGGTAATTACGCCAGCCGGCAATCGCCCGGGCACAGGGGTCGAGCAGCACCTTGGAAGGGTTGAAGCCATGGCCGCCCGGCCGCAGCGGTCCGAATACCCGGTAGCCGTAACAGCAGCCCAAGCCCAGGCCCTCTACCTCCACATGCCAGTGGTCGGCGGATCGGTGCCGCTGGTCCAGTTCCACTACCCGCTCTGGTTCGCTCGCCTCGCCGTCGGCGAACAGCAGCAGCTCGAGCCGGGTGGCCAGGGGAGCAACCACCGAGAAATTCACGCCACGATTGGTAAGGCTTGACCCCAGCGGCCAGGGGTGCCCTACGTGAATCCCTTGGTGGTGGTTTGGGAGCGGAACTAGCTCGGGACTGTTGAATTGGACCGTCAAGGGGCCGAGCCTGCTGCCCCAAAGCTAGACGCGACTCCAAGCTGGGGCGGCAGGTTGTCGCCTGCGGTGCCCGTCTCCGCACGCATTCGCTCTCTGCTTTTTCCTGTCTCCTTGCCCGCGTCACCTTTATTTCGTTGACCCAGTTGACCCAGCTGACCCACCCCCCCGAATCCGGCCGGCCGCCCCAGCTGGTGCGCCCTGGTTTGTGGCTGTTCGCCCCCAGTCGCGATAGCCAGGGGGGCAGCAGCTGGCTGCTGGAGGCGGCGTCCTACGGCGGTTGTGGCGATCTGCTGGTGGATTGTCCGGGATTCACCGAGGCAAATCTGGCGATGTTGCGCCAGCGCACGGAGTTGGTGGGGCCAGGCCGAATCGTGCTCACAAGCCGCGAGGGCCACGGCCGCTGCCGGCGGCTGCAGGAGGCCCTGGGCTGGTCGGTTCTGGTGCAGGAGCAGGAGGCATACCTGCTGCCAGGCGTGCAGGATTGCTCCACTTTTGGCGAACAGCTGACCCTGGCGCCCGGGGTTGAACTGCTCTGGACTCCAGGTCCCACCCCTGGCTCCTGCGTGCTGCTGGTGCGTGCCGGGGCACTCGATGGCCTGTTCTGCGGGCGCTTGCTATTGCCAACCGGACCGGGAGCGTTGGCGCCGCTGCGTACGGCGCGCACCTTTCATTGGCCCCGTCATCTGCGCAGTCTGGAGCGGTTGCGCAGCTGGTTGCCGGCCGGCTCTCCTGACTGGATCGCCAGTGGTGGCGGGCTTGGTGCCCTGCGCGGCGACAAGCTTGTCAGCGGTGGTGCTGACCTACTCGCCCGGCTCGTCGTTTGAGCTATTTGGGGCTTCCCTGGCCCCTCTATGTGGGGAAATTGTCACGAAAACCGTTGCAGCGGAGGACTTCTGTGTTGCAGTACTTCCCAGAGCCCCATACCATTGGCGCGCATCTCAGGGCCGGTCGGGGTTTTCCGACTCGCCGCCTTTCGTCGCAACGCGACCGCCACTCCCGAGTCTTCCTCGTCCCATGAACAAAGCTGATCTCGTCAACCTCGTTGCAGCCCGCACCGAGCTCACCAAGACCGACGTCTCCCAGGTTGTCGACGCCGCCATCGAAACCATCATCGACTCTGTGGTGGAGGGCAAAAAGGTGTCGATCCTTGGCTTCGGCTCCTTTGAGCCCCGTGAGCGCTCTGCCCGCCAGGGTCTGAACCCCAAGACTGGCGAGAAGATCAAGATCCCAGCCAAGCGAGTGCCTGCCTTTACCGCCGGCAAGATGTTCAAGGACCGCGTCCAGGGCTGAGCTGGTTTCGGGTGATCCCTGCCGCAGCGGTAGGGATTGCGGCAGAGTGGAATCCTGAGTGATTCCTCCTTCTGCTGGCTGCTGCGCCGCTGCCATCGCATCTGCAGGCCCTGCTTGAGGCAGGCCTGGCCCAGCGACAGCAGGCTTATCGCGGCCGTTTCGCCCCTTCCCCCACCGGCGTTCTGCACCGCGGCAACCTGCGCACGGCCCTGCTGAGTTGGTTGCACGCCCGGCTGCGGGGGGGAACTTGGTTGCTGCGCCTCGACGACCTCGACACGCCGCGCAATCAGGCTGGGGCTGAGACTTCGATTTTGGCCGATCTTGCCTGGCTGGGCCTCAATTGGGATGGCCCGGTGCTGCGCCAAAGCGAGCGGCGCGGGCTATATGCCACGGCCCTGTCGGCCCTGCGGCGCCATGGGTTGCTCTATCCCTGCCGCTGCAGTCGCCGCCTGCTGGCCGATATCTCTGCGCCCCACGGCACTGCCGCTGTGTATCCGGGCACCTGCCGGGCTGTAAAAGGCGGCTGGGGCCCGGTTCAGGGGCGGCTGCCTAGCTGGCGACTGCAGCTGGCTTCCGGCAGTTTGCAATGGCCGGAGAGCTATGGCGCCCCTGGGAAACTCGATGGGCCAGCTGCCGTTGGTGATGTGGTGCTGCGCCGGGCTGATGGATACCTCGCTTATCACCTGGCCACGGCGTTGGATGAGCTGGCTATGGGGATCAGTGATGTGGTGCGCGGTGACGACCTCTGGAGCGCCACCGGAGCTCAGGTGGCCGTGATGGCAGCCCTAGGTGCGGCCCCGCCCCGTTACGGCCACGTGCCGCTCTGGCGCGATGGCGGGGGGCGGCGGCTCAGCAAGCGGGAGGGTGCCGAGGGGCTTGCGGGCTACTGCCAAAGCGGCATGGACGCCGCGGCGGTGGTGGGCCAGCTGGCCGCAACGGCAGCTTTGGTGCCAGCGGGCACCCGCCTTTCAGCAGCAGAACTACTGCAGCAACTCACTCCAGAAAAACTGGACCAGGCCCTCAGGGGTGCCCAGGCTTAAGGAAGCTTTCGGGATCAGGTGGGGAAAATCAGACCACACTGGCGGGATGCCTTCAGTCCCCGAATGGGGACATTTCGATGACCTCCTCCGATAGGCCCCTGCAACGGGCAAGCCACGTAAATACCCGCCCCTGTCAGCAATGTGGAGGCAGCGGCATGCTGCGTCTGGACGATCAGCGCTATCGCACCTGCCTTGATTGCTTAGGTCAGGGTCAGGTGTTGCAGAGCACTGCTGCGACTACTGCCGCCGCCGCCATTCTTCAAGGGCGCTCAGGGCTCCAGGTCAGCCTTTCTGCTTCTTTTTCCGCCAGATGAAAAAGGCTGCGGTAGCCACCACCACGGCCAAGGGTGCCGCAGTTAACAGCAGCAAAATCACGGCAGTCCAGTCCGTGTACATCGCTCAGAGGCCAAACCGCAGCCATCATCCCAGTAAGCCGTTCTGGTTGCCGATCCCCATGGCGTTGATATTTCGCCCAGCCCTGCTTGTAGGGGGCATCTGCTTTGGCTTGCTCCTGGGGCAAGCGGGCCGTGCTGGGGTGGAATTTGACAACTGCCAGCCCACCGCCGATGGCGGCATCAGCTGCGACACCCGTCCCACCGGCAACACCCAGATGGATGACGAGGCGGCCCGTTATGGACTTTTCAACGACGCCAGCCCCGGCTGGAGCGAGTTCGATCCCGACCAGGGCTTTGAGGACGACTTCGGTGGTAACGACACCTGATCGTCTGGGCTTCGATGATCTGGGCTCCCAGGCCTTGGGCTCTCAGTCCTTGGGCGCTTCATTGATTGAACGCCTGCACGCCGTGCAACAGCTGCATGGCTACCTGCCGCGGGCTGAGCTCCAGCAGCTTGCGGTTGCCATGGAACGGCCCCTCAGCGAGGTGATGGGGGTGGCCAGTTTTTATCACCTGTTTCGCCTTGCCCCCCCGCCCCTGCACCGCTGTGTGGTGTGTCGCGGCACCGCCTGTTTCGTGCGGGGTGCGGAGCGGCTGGAGGCCGGCCTGCGGCAGCTGGGGGTGGCGTTTGAGACGGCCAGTTGTGTGGGGGCCTGCAACCAGGCGCCGGTGCTGGTGCTCGATGGGTCGGTTGGTCGCGGCGATCCCGGTGCGCTGCCAGAACCATGACGGCGGCTGTCTCCTGGCGCTGCTGTGATGCCACCTCCTGCCGGGCGGCGGGGGGCTTGGCCCTGCGGCAGCGCTTGGTGGCCCAGCATGGGGCGGAGCGGGTGAAGTCGGTGGGCTGCCTGCGTTTGTGCGGTCAGGGACCCCTGGCAGCCGCCGATTACGGCGACGGTCGCGTCGAGTTGTTTGGGGGCGTGGCCGCTGAGCGCCAGCTTGATCCGGCCGATCCCTTCTTTGCCCTGCAGCGACCAGTGGTGCTGGAGCGCTGTGGCCTGGTGGATCCTTGCTGCCTTGACGACGCCCTTGCCCAGGGCGCCTACGCCGCCCTCGCCGCCTGCCGCCAGCTGTCACCAGCCGCGGTGGTGGAGATACTGGAGCGCAGCGGGCTGCGGGGCCGCGGTGGGGCTGGCTATCCCACCGGCCGGAAATGGCAGTTGGTGGCGGCTCAGCCGGGCAGCAGCAAGGTGGTGGTGTGCAACGCCGATGAGGGCGACCCCGGGGCCTTCATGGATCGGGCCGTGTTGGAGGGCGATCCCCACCGGGTTTTGGAGGGCATGGCGATCGCAGCCCATGCCGTTGGGGCCAGCGAGGGCTTCATTTACGTGCGGGCCGAATACCCCTTGGCCATTGAGCGGTTGCGCGCCGCCATCACCGCTGCCCAGGCCAGGGGTTTGCTGGCGGGCTTTGCCATGCAGCTGCGCATCGGTGCCGGGGCCTACGTGTGCGGCGAGGAAACGGCCCTGCTGCGCTCGATCGAGGGTGGGCGGGGCACTCCACGGCCGCGGCCCCCCTATCCGGCGATATCGGGCCTGTGGGGCCTGCCTACCTTGATCAACAACGTGGAGACCTTCGCGGCGGTGCCGGCGATCCTGCGGCAGGGGGGCGACTGGTATGCCGCGATGGGCACGGCCGGCAGCAAGGGCACAAAAGTGTTCGCCCTCTCCGGCGCCATCACCAACACGGGCCTGATCGAGGTGGAGATGGGCACCAGCCTGCGCACCATCGTGGCGCTGATGGGCGGTGGGGTGCCCGCCAACCCCGATGGCAGCCTCGGCGTGGTGAAGGCGGTGCAGACCGGCGGCCCCTCCGGCGGATGTGTGCCGGCGGCACTGCTCGACACGCCGGTCGACTACGAGAGCCTGCAGGAGCTGGGCTCGATCATGGGTTCGGGCGGCATGGTGGTGATCGACGCGGCGATGGCGATGCCGGAGCTGGCCCGCTACTTCATGCGTTTCTGCGTGGCCGAGAGCTGCGGCAAGTGCCTGCCCTGCCGCGCTGGCACGGTGCAGCTGGAGCAGCTGCTGGATCGGTTTGTGGAGAAGCGCGCCACCCCCGCTGATCTGACTCAGCTCGAGCAGCTCTGCGGCATGGTGAAGGCCACCAGCCTCTGCGGGCTGGGCCAGTCGGCCCCCAACCCGGTGCTCAGCACCCTGCGCTTTTTTCGTGCCGAGTACGAAGCCGCCATCGCCTGCGGAGACGGGCCATGAGCACGGGTGCGCCCCCGGGGCCGAACACGGTGGGCCTGCGGATCAACGGTCAGGAGCACACTGCGGCCGCCGATGCCACGCTGCTGCAGGCGATTCGTGGGGCGGGGCTGCAGGTGCCCACCCTCTGCCATCTCGATGGCCTCACCCCGGTGGGGGCCTGCCGCCTCTGCCTGGTGGCGATCGAGGGACACCCCAAGCTCGAGCCCGCCTGCGTCACCACCGTTGTGGCGGGCATGGTGGTGCAGACCCACACACCGGAGCTGGAAACCTACCGGCGCATGGCGGTGGAGCTGTTCTTTGCGGAAGGCAACCACGTGTGTGCCTTCTGCGTGGCCAATGGCGCCTGCGAGCTGCAGGACGCGGCGGTGGAGGTGGGCATGGACCACTCCCGTTTCCCCTACCAATACCCACCGCGTCATGTCGATGCTTCCCATGCCCTATTTGGGCTGGATCACCACCGCTGCATCCTTTGCACCCGTTGCGTACGGGTGTGCGACGAGATCGAGGGGGCGCACGTATGGGATGTGGGCTACCGCGGCAGCGCCTGTTCGATCATCGCCGGCCTCGACCAGCCTTGGGGCGAGGTGGCGGCCTGCACGTCCTGTGGCAAGTGCGTGGATGCCTGCCCCACCGGCGCCCTGTTCCGCAAGGAGGATGGCACCAGCGAGAAGCAGCCCCACCCCGAGCGGGCCCAGCAGCTGGCTGAGGCGCGCACTGTCCGCCGCTGGCGCAACCAATGACCATGGCGCAACCCCCAAAGCTGCGATTCGCCACGGTGTGGCTGGCGGGCTGCAGCGGCTGCCACATGTCGTTCCTCGATCTCGATGAATGGCTGTTCGAGCTCGCCGAGGCGGTGGAGATGGTCTACTCGCCGGTGGCCAGTGACACCAAGGTGTTTCCCGAGGGCGTCGATCTGTGCCTGGTGGAGGGGGCGGTGGCCAACGCCGACAACCTCGATCTGGCGCTGCAGCTGCGGGCCCGCAGCAGGGTGGTGGTGTCGTTCGGCGATTGCGCCGTGAGCGCCAACGTGCCGGGCCTGCGCAACCTCTGGGCCCACGTGGATGGGGGCTCGCGCCAGAGCGTGCTGGATCGCGGCTACCTGGAGCTGGCGGACACCGGTGCCCAGCACCCCCATGCCCCCGGCATCGTGCCTGAGCTGTTGGAGCGGGTGCTGCCGCTGCACGAGGTGATCCCGGTGGATCACTACCTGCCGGGCTGTCCGCCATCGGCGGAGCGGATCCAGGCATTTCTGGAGGCCCTGCTGGGTTTTGGTTGAACCGCTTTGCGGCTAACGCACCAGACCGGTTTCCAATTCCAGCGCTGCCCGGCTGAGGTTCCAGCGGTAGATGGCGCTGGCCTCGGCGGCGCGGGCAACCTGTAGGTTTCGCTGGGCGATGAGAAGCTCCGTGAGCGGGGTGAGGCCAGCGCGGTAGCGCAGCAGGCCATCCTGCACAGATCGTTCCCCTGCAACGATGGCGGCGCGGGCGGCAGCGCTCTGGGGTGCCGCAGCCTTGTGGGTGGCAAACCAGGTTTCCACGCTCTGGATGATGGCTTGCTGGGCCTGCTGGACGGTGATCTCCGCCTGGGCAGCTCGGCGCTGGGCCAGGGCAATCGACTCACGGGTGAGGCCTCCGTCGTAGAGGGGCTGGCGCACAGTGATGGCGGCGCCCCAGTCGGTGAAGCTGCCGGAGGCACTGCCACTCGTGCTGAACGTCGGCAAAGTCACGTTGGCGCCATTGCTGGCGCTGACGTTGGGGGTGGCGCTCTGGTTTGGAATGTCTAGCCAATTACCGCTGACGCCCCCACCCACCAGTAACCCCACGCTGGGCAGCCGGCCGGCACGGGCCAGCTGAACTTTGGCGCGTTGTGCCAGCTGCAGTTGGATCAGGCTTTCCAGGGCGGGGCGCTGCTCCAGGGCCTGGCTGATGCTGTCGCTCAAGCTATGGCTCCAGGCTGGATCCTTCTGCAGGGGATCACCTGCTTCAACGCGGGTTTCGGCGGGAAGATTCAGCACACGGGCTAGACCACTCAGGGCGATTTCGTGTTGCGCCTGCGCCTCTGCCAACCCCTGTAGGTCGGCTTGCTGCAGGGCTTCCGCCTGAAACGTGTCAATGCGAGGTGCCAGGCCTACCCGCCGGATGGCATTGACGTCTCGCAATAACCTCCTCGATATCGCCAGAGAGCTTTCCCAGACAGGAATCTGGGCAGCACTCAACTGGGCTGAGAAGTAGCGGCTCAGGATTTCAAAGCGGGTACGCCGCTGCTGCTCCTGCTGCTGGGCGCGGGCCGCCTGAAGATCAGCCTGGGCGGCTTGCTGCAGCGGGCCCCGCCCGAAATCCAACAGCGGCAAGGTCAAGATCAAGCCCAGATTCACAAAGGTGTTGTTGATCAGGGCTGAACTATCCGCACCCAGATTCAGGTTCAGATCACCGATGGTGGGAAGGTTGGAGATAAAGCCGATGTCGGAGTCAACTTGAGCAAAGGTGCCCAGGGCCACAAGGTCGAGCCTGGGCAGAAAACGGGAGCGAGCCAGTCCAACCAATGCCTGGTTTTCCTCCACCGTCAGAACCTGGCTGCGCAGGCTCAGGGACGCGCCCATTCCCAGGTCGAGCGCCTGTTGACGGCCAAGCACTAGGGGAGGGGTGGCGGCCTGAACCGCCTGGCCAGGCGCCAGGCCCAGGATCACCGCCGCGATCGCACTCTTCCAGCCGGATCGCCGACGCAAAGCTGCAAAAAAGAGAATTGCCGTTACGGTAAGGCCACTTGTTCACTGGCAGGGCAGAAGGGCGGCATGGCAGCAGTGAACCGGGCTTTGAGCCTGCTGCCGATGACTTGCGTGACTGCGATCAGCGGAGCATGGGCCCTTTCCCCTGCGGTTGCGGTGAAGGTGGAAGGGAGTGCGGTAATGCTCCAGCCCGACAGCCGCGTGGGGTTTTACGCCCGATCGGCAGGCCAGATTCAGGTCTTGCACCGC
>CAZKER010000313.1:0-9538 GCA_964551845.1 uncultured Cyanobium sp. | reverse complement strand
CGCCGCCATGCTCAAGGAAAACCACCTGGCTTGGGTCGGTGGGGTGGCGGGGGGTGTGGCGGCTGCGCTGGCTGCCGTGCGGGCGGCGGCCCCCTGGCCGGCCGCGGTGATTGTGGAGGCGGAAACGGCGGCTGAGGCGGCAGCGGCGGTGCAAGCGGGCGCCGATGGGGTCTTGCTGGATGAATTCCCGCCGGCCCAGTTGCGGCAGCTGGTGCCCGAGTTGCGCAGCCTGGCCGCCGGTCGGCGATTGGTGCTGGAAGCCTCCGGCGTGCAGCCAGAGCAGTTACGCGACTACGCGGCCACCGGCATAGATCTGATCTCCACCAGCGCGCCGATCACCCGCAGCGCCTGGCTTGATCTCAGCATGCGTTTTGATCTTTGAGCTGCGTTGGCAGTGGCGTCGAGCCTCTGCATACTTCAACCAGTACATGTCGAGGTTGGGTGGCAGCACCAAAGCGCAGCTTTTCTAAGCGCAGCTCCCGCTTGGCTGGCCTTGGCAGCCGGCTTGCTGCTGGCGTGGGAGCTCTCGGGCTGCTGGCCGTGATGCCGGCGGCGGTCCAGGCCCAATCCCAAACCAACCCTCAAACCAAGCCCCAGATTGAGGGGGCGGTGCAGCGCGCAGCTCGCAGCGGTCAGCTGGTGCTGACTGGTTTCGCCGACGTTCCGCCGCTGATGATGACTGGCCCTCAGGGGCAGCCCTCCGGCTACGGCATCTTGGTGGCTGAACGCATTGCCGCTGAGCTCAGCCAGGTAGTGGGCCGTCCGGTGAGTGTCCGCTTTGCACCGACCGGTGATCCGGCCAGCCTGGTTAGCAGCATCACCAGCGGCAAGGCGGATCTCGCCTGCGGCCTGCCCTTCAGCTGGGAGCTGGAGATGCAGGTGGATTTCTCGCTGCCGATCGGCCTTTCCGGCGTGAGGTTGCTGGCGCCCGCCGGGCGTTTTGATGGCAGCCCGGCCGCCTTGGCGGGACGGCGCATTGGGGTGGTGCGCCAGTCGCTTGGTGAAACCGAACTGCGGGGCATGCAGCCCAAGGCCACGCCTGTGGGCTTCGACAGTCTCAAGGCTGCCGTTGCGGCGATGCAGGCCGGCACCGTTGATGGCGTAATTGGCGACACGATTGTCCTGGCTGGGCTGGTGCGCCAGCAGGGCCTGCCAGGCCTGGCGCTCAGTCCGGCTTTCCCCTACGAGGCCTATGCGGTCAGCTGTGTGCTCGCCGAAAACGACTCGGCCTTTCGCAATGTGGTCAATCTGGCGATTGCCCGGCTGCTCCAGGGCTACCTCGATGGCCAACCGGACACGGTGACCGCAGTGAACCGCTGGCTCGGTCCGGCAAGTGCGGTGGGATTGCCTGAGTCTGCAATCCGCGCCAGCTTCGAGGCTGTGCTGCTGGGGGTTGAGACGATTCGCCCCGTTCTTGAAGGTCAGGCTGCTTCGACCGGTCGCTGATCTCCTCGCTGAAACCTTTTCCGTAGCTGTTATGGCGTTCTTGAACCGCTCCCATCTCTTCGGCCTGTTGCTGCTGGCATCCCTTCCCCTCGATGGGGCTGCGGCCCTGGCCCTGGCCAGCGCGCAGCACGAGCCTTCAGTCCAGGACCAAACCGCAGTTAAGTCAACCTCGCTCAGCATTGAGGAGCGGCTGAGCCGAATTGCAGCGGCGGTTCAGGAGCGCGATGGCACCGCTGCCTCTGGGTTGTCAGATGACGCCATGTCGTATGTGTTCGTCAACGGCTCGGGCTTGGGCTGGGGCAATGGCGGCTTTCGCAATGGCGGTTTTTACAACGGCGGCTTCAACAACGGCGGTTTTTATAACGGCGGCTTCAATAACGGCGGCTTCCGTAATGGTGGCTTCCGCAATGGTGGCTTCCTAAACGGTGGCCGCTACTGGCGCTGATCACTCCCCAGGCTGCTGAAGTGGAAAGCCAGGCTTACGGCCCCGTGAGGCTGCTGGTGGTGCAGCCCACGCCCTACTGCAACCTCGATTGCGACTACTGCTATCTGCCCGATCGGGGTGACCGCACCCAGCTTTCACTTGAGGTGCTTGAGGCTGCGGTGGAGCGGGTGCTCGACAGCCCCTATTTCGAGGGGCAATTCACCCTGCTTTGGCATGCGGGCGAGCCGCTGATGGCACCAATCGCCTTCTACGACCAAGCCAGTGCTCGCCTGCGCCAGCTGCTGGAGCGGCGCGGTTTGCCCGCCAGCACGATCGTCCAGTCGCTGCAAACCAACGCCACCGTGATCAATGGGGCCTGGTGCGACTGCTTCGAGCGCAATGACATTCATGTGGGGGTGAGCATGGATGGCCCTGCCTTCCTCCATGACGCCCACCGGGTTACCCGCACCGGCTTGCCCACCCATGGGGCGGTGATGCGGGGGATCGACTGGCTGGTGCGGCGCCAGATTGCTTTTCAGGTGATCTGTGTGCTCACGGCCGACGCCCTCGACCATGCCGATGGCCTGTTTGATTTCTTCCTCGACCACGGCATCACCGACGTGGGCTTCAACATGGAGGAGACCGAAGGTCAAAACGCCGTCTCCAGCCTTAAGGCTCCCTGCGCTGAGCAGCGCTACCGGGCGTTTCTAGAGCGGTTCTGGCAGCGCTGTATGGAGCAGCCTGGGCGACTGGGTCTGCGGGAATTTGACGGGATCGTCAGCCTGGCCTGCAGCAATGCCCGCATGGCCCAAACCGACATGAACGCCCCATTCGCGATCGTCAATGTGGATGCCCGGGGCAACGTGTCGACCTTTGATCCGGAGTTGCTGTCGGTGCCCACCGCCGAATATGGCGACTTTGCTTTTGGTCATGTGTTGCACGACAGCCTCGAATCCATCGCTGCAACTGACAAATTGCAGCGGGTGCTGCAGGAGATTCGCTCTGGTGTGGAGCGCTGCCGCCGGGAGTGTGAGTATTTCGGGCTATGTGGGGGTGGTGCGGGCAGTAATAAGTATTGGGAGCACCGCAGTTTCGACTGCACCGAAACCCAGGCCTGCCGCTATCGCATCAAGCTGGTGGCCGATGTAGTGCTGCAGGGAATGGAGGCAGACCTGCAGCTGGCTGGGGAGTGATGATCACAGCAAGTGCCTGCCGCGACTGCGGTCCACCGTTGCCATGCTGACCGTTCTCCACGCCCTGCAGGGCCAGCTCCTGGCAGCTATGCAGCGGGCCTTCCCGGAGGCGGGCCAACCCCTCGACCCCCAGCTGGCTCCAGCGTCTAAGCCGGAATTCGGCGATTTCCAGGCCAATGGTGCCCTGCCCCTGGCCAAACCCCTGGGCCAGCCGCCCCGGGCTATCGCCACGGCGATCGTGGAGCAGTTGGCAGCAGACCCTGCCTTTGCTGAGCTCTGCCTAGAGCCCCAGATTGCTGGGCCCGGCTTCATCAACCTCAAGCTGCGGCCTGAGCGGCTGGCAGCGGAGGTGCAGGCCCGCCTGGGGGATCCCCGCCTGGGGGTGCCGAGCGTGGCGGCGGCTGGCGTGCCTCTGTACCCCGTGATTGTGGACTTCTCCAGCCCCAACATCGCCAAGGAAATGCACGTGGGGCACCTGCGCTCCACGATCATTGGCGATGCTCTGGCGCGGGTGCTGGAGTTTCGCGGTCACCCGGTGCTGCGGCTTAACCATGTGGGGGACTGGGGCACCCAGTTTGGGATGCTGATCACCCACCTGAAGCAGGTGGCCCCCGCCGCCCTGAATACCGCCGATGCGGTGGATCTGGGTGATCTGGTGGCCTTCTATCGCCAGGCCAAGGCCCGCTTCGACGACGACGAAAGCTTCCAGACCACCTCCCGTGAGGAGGTGGTGAAGTTGCAAGGAGGCGATCCGGTGTCGCTCAAGGCCTGGGGATTGCTTTGCGACCAGAGCCGCCGCGAATTCCAGAAGATCTACGACCGGCTCGACATACGTCTTGCTGAGCGCGGCGAATCCTTCTACAACCCCTTCCTTTTGGCGGTGGTTGACGATCTCAGGGCTGCTGGCTTGCTGGTAGTCGACGCCGGGGCTGGCTGCGTGTTTCTCGAGGGGATGAGTGGTAAGGAGGGCCAGCCCCTGCCGCTGATCGTGCAGAAGAGCGATGGGGGCTTTAACTACGCCACCACCGATCTAGCGGCGATTCGTTACCGCTTCGCCCCCGCGCCGGCCGGTGATGGCGCCCGCCGGGTGATCTATGTGACCGATGCGGGCCAGGCCAACCACTTCGCTGGAGTGTTTCAGGTGGCCAAGCGGGCTGGCTGGATTCCTCCACACTGCAGTGTCGTCCATGTGCCCTTTGGCCTAGTGCAGGGCGACGATGGCAAGAAGCTCAAGACCCGCTCCGGCGACACGGTGCGCCTCAAAGATCTGCTCGATGAGGCGGTGGAGCGCACCGAGGCTGATCTGCGTAAGCGCCTCGCCGATGAGCAGCGCAGCGAAGACGAGGCCTTCATCCAGCAAGTGGCTACCTCCGTGGGCTTGGCTGCGGTGAAGTACGCCGACCTGAGCACCAACCGGATCACCAACTATCAGTTCAGTTTTGATCGGATGCTGGCACTTACGGGCAATACGGCGCCCTATTTGCTCTATGCCGTGGTGCGCATCGCCGGCATCGCCCGCAAGGGTGGCGATCTGGGGGCTGGCGCCGTTGCTTCGCTAACTTTCAGCGAAGCGCAGGAGTGGGCGCTGGTGCGGGAGCTGCTCAAGCTCGATGGGGTGATCGCCGAAGTGGAGGAGGAGTTGCTGCCCAATCGTCTCTGTAGCTATCTGTTTGAGCTGAGCCAGGTTTTCAACCGCTTCTACGACCAAGTACCAGTGCTCAAGGCCGATGAGCCGTTCCGCTCTTCCCGCTTGGCGCTGTGTCGCCTCACCACCGACACCCTCTCCCTCGGACTGGGCTTGCTGGGTATCCCCACCTTGGAGAGGATGTAAGGGAGCCCATGCATTCAATAAGCCTAAATTTGAGATTACGCCAGGTTTGCAAGTGATTGTGTTTCGCTTAAGGCCAATTTGTTGTTTGCCTGTCTATCAAGTTCTGGTCTCCAGTCAGCCATGCGATATGAGAGGCTTCAAAGCGCCGATTCGGGGGCCGTCCTTGGAGAGGCAAATACTGGTAAGTTGAAATACATAGACATCATGGCAGCCCGTCTTAATAGCTGATGCAAAATGGCTAAACTTGTTATTTCGCTAACAACTATTCCGCCTAGGTTTGCATATGTGCACGAATGCTTGCAGTCATTGCTTGCTCAAGCGGCGGATGTGGCAGCAATCAACCTCTATATACCTCGGAGTTACAGGCGATTTGGCTATGCCGAATCGGACCTCCCTAGGGTGCCTAAGGGCGTAAATCTTCGCGTAGTCGATGAAGATCTTGGGCCGGCGACAAAAATTTTACCGGCTTGTCGTGAATATCAAGGGCAAGATGTATGCATTCTCTGCTGCGATGATGATAAAATATATGACCAAGGTTGGGCTCAAAGATTTTTGGATGTGTCAAAAGAGCGCCCAGATTGTGTAATATGTGAACGAGGAGGCCATCTTTCGCATCCGCACTACGCAAGTAATAGCAATTGGGTTTCGCATCGTCGTCCACAGGCGACGCCAATTTGCAGGGACTTTAGGTATAGGACTCGAAGAATACTGAGCCTGGGTCAATGGAGGTCATTGAATTGGCTTGAATCTGGTTATATTGATATTCTGGAGGGATGGGGTGGGGTAATGGTAAAGCCTGAATTTTTTGATGACTTTGCCTGGCGAATTCCAGACATTTTATGGACAGTTGACGATGTTTGGCTTTCTGGCTGCCTTGAGATAAAAGGAATCCCAATTTGGTTGAATGCTAAATCTAAGCCGGTTATCAATGAAACTTCAAACGAAGTTGAGCATGCAGCTCTAAGAAATTTTGTCTACAAGGGTCATGATCGAAAAGCGGCAAACAAAGAATGCATAGCTCATTTCCGTCAAAACTTTGGCATTTGGGGTGGCTGAAGCAAGCATTCGCTTGCTTGGATTAACGTTGCACCGGAGTGCTGGCAGTCGAGTCGTTATCGTAGCGAGCAGCACAGTATTTAAAAAATACTTCCAGCGCTATAAATAAGCTGTAAAGAAAGCCTTCGGCGCCGCTGAGGAATGACATTTTGACAAAGTAAAGCTTTAGAAAGCGAGGAATGGCATGCATTAGGCCGGCCAGCACACCGATATTCTTTTTTGACCTTCTCAGGCTGATTGCTGCGAGTTGTGAGTATTGCCCAAGCTTGAGCAGGCTTTGATATACAGTTCTGCGAGAATAATGGATGAGCTTAGTGTTGAAGATATGAGTTATTTCGGGGGCTTTAAGCACTGCGTTCTCGTGTACTTGCCCCCTAAACTCGAGTATGTCATGAGCTTTAAAGAGTCGGGCTACTCCTTTTGTCTGGTGGATGCCTTGCAGGCGCTTCCCGAATACGAAATCATCCCACCGAATCAAACCTCGATTGACCGTTCCTTGCTTAACGATTTCAAGGATTTCTTTGGCAAGGTTTACTGGAATTATTTCGTCGCAGTCAAGAAAAAACACATAGTCTTGGCGGCAATGTTCGAGTGCCCGATTGCGTTGAATTGCGAATCCCTGCCAGTCAGCATAGCTGTGCACCTCAGCGCCTAGGGAGCGAGCGATCAGCATGGTGTCGTCGCTGCTGCCTGAATCGATTACAAGGATCTGTTCAGCAAAGCTGGCAGATTCAAGACAGCTTGTAATCATGCTTGCCTCATTGAGAGCAAGAACTGCAATGGTTAGATTCGTTGACTCGCTTTTCTTGTCAATTTTGTGCGTTTTG
Organism: uncultured Cyanobium sp.; assembly: GCA_964551845.1. Classification (GTDB taxonomy): domain Bacteria; phylum Cyanobacteriota; class Cyanobacteriia; order PCC-6307; family Cyanobiaceae; genus Cyanobium_A. The sequence goes on along the minus strand of CAZKER010000313.1, from coordinate 2,761 downwards.
CTAAGCATTTGCTTAATGGTGAACAACGCGGCGAAGTTTTTGCTCTTGTGTCCAGCATCCTTGCGGCTTATCAAGATATTGGAAAAACTTGTTTGAGAAGTTTCCCTGCAAACAGGTGTGGTGTGCTAGGCGCCAAGTGTGACTCTTGTTTGCAAGAATATCCTGAAAGATAGATGGGCCTGTTATGTCGTAGACATTGTTGCTTTGCGAGTTTTCGATTCGATAAAGCACCTCGTCTAGTAATGCCTTGATATTGGGATTGGCGGGTGCGCTTGCAATAAAGTAGTTGGTAGCATCTTTGCTTTTGTAGCGCAGAAATATTTCAGATGTCCCAGCTTCGATGAATCGATCCAGTGGCCAGACAAAGTGAGAGTCAATATCCATGTAAACGCCACCGTGTTTGTAGAGCACCATTAGGCGCCAGACGTCTGCTTGGGCGGCCCCAATGGTTAGCCGGTTGTAAAGTTCCGTGGGTTTGCCAGGGAAGTTTTGTTCTACAAAAGCAAGGCGTTCCGCTGTAGAGTGGAAATGGTACTTGTAGCCTCTCGAGAGAAGCCGATTCCAGCACCAAGCAGTTTTAATGGGCAGGCTGACTCGGTTGGTATAATTAGTCTGCCAGATTATTTTAGGAACCAGCCTCGCAGTTGGCCTGCGATTGCTATTAATTATTTTTGGTGAGCCGGCTGGTTTGGCCGCGCTATTTGCAAGTTGAAAGCGTTGGTGCGGTAATAGCCAGTAATGTAGATAAAAAACAGGGCGCATCGCGTTTGCTGCGAGCTTGACTACGCGACCTGCAAGGAAGGCGGCGAAGTCATCGCTTTTCGATTGTCGAGACAAAAGTTCAGTGCTTATGCTGTTAATTCTATGGGTAATCATATGGCGACTCCAGGCCTTCCCCAGGCACGCCCCGAAGTTGAGGGTCTCAAGGCCTACAGCGCTCCGCTCGAGGGGCGGCGGGGGTTGCTGCGACTGGACTTCAACGAAAATACCTTGGGGCCTAGCCCCAAGGTGGTGGCTGCGATCCGCGCTATTCCAGCTGATCAATACGGCATCTATCCCGAATACGAAGGCCTGCGCGAGGCCGTGGTGGCCAATCTGGCCCACGTTCGCCTGAGCGAGCCGCTGCAGCCCGACCAGATCGGCCTATTCAACGGTGTGGATGCGGCGATCCACGCCATCTTTCACGCCTACGGCGACAGGGGTGACACGCTGCTCACAACCAGCCCCACCTTTGGCTATTACACCCCCTGCGCCCAGATGCAGGGCATGGCGATTGAGGCGATTCCCTACCGGCTACCGGATTTTGCCTTCCCGCTGGAAGATCTGCGGGCGGCGCTGCTCAGCAACGGCGCGCTTGGCTGGCAGCCACCCCGCATCCTGCTGATTTGCAATCCCAACAACCCCACCGGTACCCGACTTGCACCGGAGCTGATCCTCGAGCTGGCGGCAGCGGCACCCCGCACCCTGGTGGTGGTAGATGAGCTCTACGAGGCCTTCACTGGCGACAGTTTGCTGCCTTCTGCCAATTTCGCTGCCACCCCGAATTTGCTTGTACTGCGCTCCCTTGCCAAGACGGCTGGGCTGGCGGGGCTGCGCATCGGTTTTGCAATTGGTGCGGCGTCAGTGGTGGATCGCATCGGTCGGGTCACAGGCCCCTACGACATCAATAGTTTTGCCGTCACTGCGGCCCACGCAGCCCTGGCGGACCAGGCCTATGTTGATAGCTACGTAGCCGAGGTGATGCGAGCCCGCACCTGGCTGGTGCAGCAGTTGCAAGCGGCTGGCGTGCGGCACCACGCCGAAGGGGGTAACTACTTGCTGATCTGGCCCGAGCTGCCGGCCGAGGAGGTGGAGCAGCGCCTGCGGCAGGCGGGCATCCTGGTGCGCTCCATGGCGGCAAAACCCCTGATCGACGGTTCTTTGCGGGTGAGTCTCGGCACCACCGAGCAGATGCAGCGTTTCTGGGCTGCCTACCTGAAGGCCAATTAGCGCATCACCTCGATCACCATGCCATCGCCGAGTTTGCCCGGCAGGCTGAGGGTTCGGCCTGGGCGCTTCACCGGGGTGCCGGCCATGGCGTCAAGGAAAGGTTGCACCGTGGTTTGGTCGCAATCTTTGGGAGTTTTGCCGCTTACAAATTGCACCGGGATAACGCGGCGGGGCTGGAGCTCGCGCACCACCTCGGCGGCTTCAGCACCGGTGTACACCTTGGCTCCGCCACCCACACCAATGATAAGTACGTCGGGACGACCCAACATCACCTTGTCGGCGGGGCTGAGCCGCGCAGCGGTACCCCCAAGATGGGCTATGTCGAGGCCGCCTTGCTTCCAGCGCCACAGGGTTGACTGGCCGAAGCGGCGCCCGCCAACGCGGTCGTGGGGGCCGGCGATGCCCTCGATGGAAAGCCCACTCACCTTGAAGGAGCCTGGATCCACCAGCATCTTCCCGCTGGCCACCGGTGCGCCCTCATCCAATAGTCGGCTGCTGGCCAGGATCACCGTTGCACTAACCCGGGGTTCGGCCAAGCCGGCGGCGCAGGCCACTGCTTTAAAGGGGTTAACCAGCACGCTGGCACCGCCGCCAGTGATCAGCAGGGCGCTGTGGCCGTAGCTGGTGATGGTCACGCCACTGCCCGCGAGGGCTGGGCCAGATGTCAGCAATGCGACGCCAATGCCGAGCGAACTAAGGCTGAGAGCACCAAGGGTGGGCAGCAAGCTCATGTATAGGCGGCAATCGATGTGAAGCTAACCCAACTCACTTG
>CAZKER010000312.1:0-14622 GCA_964551845.1 uncultured Cyanobium sp. | reverse complement strand
GGCATCAAGACCAGAACGGCCCCGGCTTCCAGGGCCAGCACGGCCGCCTCACCGGCGCCGTAGCGTCCGGTGATCGCGTCCATCACCAGGGCATCGGTCACGATCAAACCGCCAAAGCCCAGCTGCTGGCGCAGCAGCCCTGTGAGCACCGGCTTGGACAGGGTGGCTGGCCGCTCGGAATCGAGGGCGGGCAGCATCAGGTGGGCGGTCATCACCGAGGCCACCCCTGCGGCGATCGCCTGTTGAAACGGCGGCAGTTCGACCGCCGCTAGCCGTTCGCGGCTGTGGGGCAGCAGGGGCAGGGTGAGATGGGAATCGCTGCTGGTGTCGCCGTGGCCTGGGAAGTGCTTGGCGCAGCCGAGCACCCCTTCTGCCTGCACGCCCCGCACAAAGGCCGCTGCCAGCGCCCCGGCCGTATCCGGATCTTCCCCCCAGGCCCGCACATTGATTACCGGGTTGGCGGGGTTGTTGTTGACGTCGCAAACCGGCCCCAGCACCCAGTTGAGTCCCAAGGCGCGGGCATCCCGGCCAGTGCACTGCCCGTAGCGTTCAGCCAGTTCCACCGCCCGTTGGGGCTCCCGCTGGTACAGGCGCCCCAGGGCTAGGGGAGGCACCAGCCAGGTGGCGCCGTCGAAGCGCTGGCCCACCCCTTCCTCCACATCGGCGCAGAGCAGCAGGGGCTGGCCGGCCCAGCGCTTGAGCTGGGTGCAGCGGAGGGCCACCTCGGCGGCGCTGCCGCCTAGCAGGATCACGCCGCCTACGCCGTCCTCCAGCAGGCTGCGGAGCTTGTTGTTGGGTAGCTCCCAGCGGAGGTAGCCGCGTTGGTGGTCGGCGAGTTTGCCGCTGGCTCGCACCACGATTAGCTCGTGGATCAGGCGCAGCAGGGCTGGATCGGCGGCGCAGGTTGCTCTTGGTTCAGAGGTCACTGGCTTCGGCTGGTTCGCCCTTTTCCTGCCGCTCGTCTTCTAGGCGATTGAGCAGCCCCAATACCGAGGTGCCCTTTTCGATGCCGCGATCGAGCACGAACACCACTTCGGGGGTGCGCCGCATCTTTAGCCGCCGGCTCAGCTCACCCTTCACGAAGGCGCTGGCCGAACGCAGCCCAGCCATCGCCTGCTCTCGATCGGAGTCGCTGCCGAAGACGCTCACAAAAATCTTGCAGTGCTGCAAATCGCCCGCCACTTCAACGGAGGTGACACTCACCATTCCCTGGCTGACTCGCTCGTCCTTGATGCCGCCAATAAGCAGCTCACTTATTTCACGGCGGATTAGGGAGGCCACCCGCTCCACCCGTCGGCTCTGTGCCATGCCTATGCCAGCGGTGCTGGGTTCACCATCGCATGCAGGATCAGCCCCAGGCTCAGCAGGCCGCTGACGCCGGCACCAATCAGGGCAACCGCCGTTACCGGATTGCGGCCACGGGCAACGAGGGGTTCGAACACCGAATTGGCTAAACCCAGGCCAAAGGCCACTAGGTAGCGCGGGTAGCGCGTCACATTCAGGAAGAAGTCCTTCATTGCCCGGGGTGGTCGGTCCTTGCTGCGTGCTGGCTACTCTGCCGCCCAGAGGTCAGGTTTGAAGCATGGAACTGCACCAGTTCAGGCATTCGGCCTTTTGCGAGAAGGTGCGGCTGGTGCTGGCCGCCAAACGGCTCGACTACACGGTGGTCGAGGTCACGCCCGGCCTGGGTCAGCTGGAGTTGTTCAGGCTTTCCGGCCAGCGACAGGTGCCAGTGCTGGTGGATGGCAGTGAGGTGGTTGCAGATTCCACCGCCATTGCCCTTTATCTGGAGCGCCATCACCCCGAGCCGCTGCTGCTGCCCGAGGCCCCGGCCGAGCGGGCCCGGGTGTTGCTGATCGAAGACTGGGCTGACACGGCGCTGGCGGCAGGCTGCCGGCTTGCCCTAGTGCAAGCGGCAGCCGTGGATCCGCTGTTGCGCTCCGCCCTGCTGCCCGATTCCACCCCAGCCCCCCTGCGTCAGCTGGTCAGCAACCTGCCCGCCGGCGTAATGGCTGGTGTCGGCGAGGCGGTGGCCACGGTGGTAGGCAGCGCTGAGCGCCAGCAGCTGCAGACCAACCTCGAGCAGTTGGCTGTGCTGGTTGCCGACCAGCCCTATCTGGTGGGTGATCGCCTCACCCTTGCCGATCTGGCCGTTGCAGCCCAGTTGGGTCTGCTCAAATTCCCGGCTAGTAGTGGTGCTCCCCTTGCGGGCCTCGGGGTTAGCGGCATCGCCGACCACCCGTTGCTGGAGCCCCTGTTCAACTGGCGGGATCGGGTTGTGCTGGAAGCGGGTCGGGGCTGAGCGGCGTCAGGTTCAGTTGGAAATGGCCGCTGCTGCTGGCCGCGGCTGCCAGGCCTAGGGCAGGGGAGGGATAGCTGGCCTGCCACTGCTCGGTTGTAACCGTGCCGTCGGGGTTTTGGATGTAGTGGCTCAGGGTTTCCACCCGGCTCACCCGGGGATCGCCGGGGCCGTGGAGTACCTGCAGGGCTAGTTCGTCAGCCCAGAAGTCGGTGGGCTTGGGCCGCTCGCTGCGGCGTCCCACCACCGTCGATTCCAGTTGCTGATCCCCCGCCAGCAAGGCGATCTGGCGGTTTGGGTTGCTTGGATCATTGCGCACTTGCAGCAGGGCACCGCCCAGCAGAGCCCGGCCTATTGCGGTGGCATTAAAAGCCCGATCGCCCACCACCGCTCCGCCTGGGTCGGGGCCGAAGCGCACTTCGTAGGTCAGGTCGTCGCTGCGCACCTGCCAGCGCCCGGCCATCCAGTCGGGGTAGGTCAGGTCCTGTTGGCCGGCCCGAGCTGAGGGTCGCTCCAGGGGAGCGGGCAGGCGCCACTCGGGCCAGTGGGCAGCCCGTTCCGCCAGCACGCCCGGCCCCATCGCCAGCAGCAGCGCCAGGATGGATGCCATTAGGGCTCCAGTCATGTCCGATCCCCTGTTGCGGGAGCTTGATCATTACGTGGTGCTGGAGCCGGGTTGCGGCGAGCGGATTCTCACGGCGGCGGAAACCCTGGCCTGGTTGGCGTCTCAGCTTGCCGATCTGGAGCCGGTGCCCGCTGATCTGGCCGGCCTGGCCAGCCCGAGCCTGCAGGCCCAGCGACTGCTGGAAACCGCCTGCGAGCTGGAGCTGACCCCTGGACTGACGATTCAGTGGTTCGCCGTCCGAATAGAACCGCCCGGTTAAAAGGAGGGGGGTTAGTTGAGGGATGGCGTGATCTGGCCATCGGCCTGACGCAGCTGGACCGGGACCTCAGGCGCTACAGCTTTGTCTTTGAGGATGGCAGGCAGATCTGCCAGCACCTGCTGGGCGACCTGGGCGGGGCCGTCACCCGCTTGATGCACCCGCAGGTCGGCTTGGGCATAAATCGGTTGCCGTTGGGCCAGCAGCTCGCCGAGGCGAGCGCCGGGATCGTCGGCCTGCAGCAGGGGCCGGGGGGTGGGATCGGAGAGCAGGCGCTGTAGCAGTAATGGCGCCGGTGCATCCAGCCACACCACTACCCCCTGGCGCATGTGACCCCAGTTCTCTGGCCTGGTAACCACCCCACCTCCCGTGGCCACCACCAGGGAATGCCAGCTGGCGATCTGGCCAAGCACCGCCGTTTCCAGTTCTCGGAAGCCGGCTTCGCCGTCAGTGGCGAAGATCTCAGGGATTGAGCGGCCGGCTACCTGCTCCAGGGCATCGTCGGCATCGAGGAAGCGGTAACCGAGCGCTTCGGCCAAGGGGCGGCCGACGGCACTTTTGCCGGCGCCCATCATGCCGATCAAATAGATGTTCAGCCCTTGCAGGCGCTGGGCCAGGCTTGGCGAAGGGGATTTGTTCATGGCGGGGTTTTTCTGGCTCGACGCCGGAGCCCTTGCCCGTTTCTAGGATGGTGAGCCACCGACCCGGGCGATGACGGCTATAGCAACAGCCCCAGGTTTATCTCCAAACCCGGTCAGCTCCAGCCACGGGCGGGGGCGCCCGTGCGTGATCACCCGGAGGGCCACCTTCAGTGCCAGTCACCGCTACTGGTTGCCTGAGCTCAGCGCCGAGGAGAACCAGGCCCGCTTTGGCCCCTGCAGCCTGGCCCCCGGCCACGGCCACAACTACACCTTGGTGGTGGCCATGGGTGGCCCGCTCGATGCGGACGGCATGGTGCTCAATCTCTCTGAGGTGAAGCATGCGATCCGCTCTGAGGTGACGGCCCAGCTGGATTTCCGCTACCTCAACGAGGCTTGGCCTGAGTTCGATCTGGATCGTCCTGAGGGCAAGCTGCCCACTACCGAAGCCCTTTGCCAGGCCATCTGGACCCGCCTGGCCCCCCAGCTGCCCCTGGTGGGGCTGCGTCTGCACGAAACCGACACGCTCTGGGTCGACCTGCTCGCCCCCGGCTCCGCCCCGATCCCAATGGAAGCTTTTCTCTCGATCCGCACCCACTTCGCCGCCGCCCACCGCCTGGCCCGGCCCGAGCTCTCCCAGGGTGAAAACGAAACCATCTACGGCAAGTGCGCCCGGCCCCACGGCCACGGCCACAACTATCTGCTCGACGTGACCGTACGCGGCCCCATCGATGCCCGCACCGGCATGGTCTGTGATCTGGCGGCCCTGCAGCAGCTCGTCGACGAATTGGTGGTGGAGCCCTTCGACCACACCTTCCTCAACAAGGACGTGGAGCACTTCGCCAGCACGGTGCCCACCGCTGAGAACATTGCCCTTCATATCGCCGACCTGCTGAGCGCCCCAATAGCAGCCACCGGCGCCCGGCTCCACAAGGTGCGCCTGCAGGAAAGCCCCAACAACGCTGCCGAGGTGTTTGCAGAAGCCCCCCAGCTGGAAATGGTGCCCGCGGCGCTCGAAGCCCTGGTGGCTGTCTGAGGCCCGTGTTGCGGCTGGTCCTGGCCGTCAGCCTGGATGGCCGCTTGGCGCCCCCGGAAGGTGGGGCGGCCCAGCTTGGTGGAGTGGGAGATCGTGAGGTGTTGGAGGAGGCCCTGGCCTGGGCTGATGGCTGCCTGATCGGGGCTGAAACCCTGAGGCTCCATGGCAGCACCTGCCTGATCCGTGCGCCCCACCTGCTGGCCCAGCGAGCAGCCAGCGGCCGTGCCCAGCAGCCGTTGGCCGTGGTGGTAAGCCGCAGCGCCGATATCTCCCAGGGCCTGCCCTTCTGGCAGCAGCCGCTGCAGCGCTGGCTGCTGACACCCGGACGGTCGCCGGCGGCCTCGGCTTTCGATCGCTGCCTGGATCTGGAGAGCTGGGGCATCGCCCTCCCGGCTCTGGCGGATCTGGGGCTGGAGCGGCTGGTGGTGCTGGGGGGTGCGGGCCTTGCCGCCAGCTTGCTGGCCGAGGGCTGGATCGACGAGCTGCAGCTCACCCTTTGCCCCCGGCTGCTGGGCGGACCCCATGCGTGGTTGCCCCTGGAGGCGGCAATTCAGTCTGGGGATTGGTGCCTCCAGGAGCACCGCCGTCTCGAGGGTGAGGAGTTGCTGCTGCGTTACCGCCGCGTCTTGGCGAAGCCCTGAGCCAGCTCCCGCAGGGAAACCTGCTGGAGGGTGTCGGCGGGCAGGCCCAGCATGCGGGCCAGGCAGCGTTTCAGCACCACTTCGCTGTCGGCGCCAAAGTCGCCGCGGATCAGATCCCCCAGCACCGCCAGGCCGCGACCACTCGAGGCGGTTTCCTCCACTAGGCATTGGCTGGTGGGCCGGGCCAGCTGGGCGCAAGGAGCTTCCAATTTGGCGGCCAGGCTGGCATTGCCGGCGGACGCGGTTTCCATGCAAACGGTTTTGAGCCGTTGCTCCAATTGGGGGCGCACCAACTGCAATACCGGCAGCAGCAGGCTCGCTAGCAATACGGGCGCGAACAGTTGCACCGGGGCGGCCAGGGCACGGATCGGTCGGGGCACCAGGGCAGCGCAGCTGTGGTTAGTTTTGCTCCTTGCCTGCCCCTATTGCAGCCATGGCTGAGTTGCAGGCTCGCTGGCACCAAAGCCTCGCCGACATCCCTGAAGATCGCTGGGATGCCCTGCTGGCCGCGGTTCACCCCCAGGAGCTGCCTTTTTACCGTTGGCGCTGGCTGCAACAGCTTGAGGCCAGCGGCAGCATTGCGCCTCGGGAGGGCTGGCAGGGCTGTCACCTAGGCCTGTGGCGCGGCGAGCTGTTGCTTGCTGTGGCTCCCCTTTATCTGAAGGGCCACAGCTACGGCGAATTCGTTTTCGACCAGAGCTTTGCCCAACTTGCTGGCCAGCTGGGCCTGCGCTACTACCCAAAGCTGGTGGGGATGAGCCCGGTGAGTCCGGTGCAGGGCTACCGCTTCCTGATCGATCCTGCTGAAGACGCGGCGGAGCTAACCGCTCTGATGCTCGAGCTGATCGATGCCTTCTGCCGGCAGCACGCCATCCTCAGCTGCAATTTTCTTTATGTGGATCCAGGCTGGCAGCCGCTGGCGGAGGCGGCTGGCTGTGCGGTCTGGGTAAATCAGCAGAGCCAGTGGATCAACCCCGGCCATGGCGATTTCAATGCCTATCTGGCCAGCTTCAATGCCAACCAGCGCCGCAACATCAAGCGGGAGCGACAGGCGGTGGCAGAAGCCGGCCTCACGGTGACGCCACTGTTGGGCGAGGCGATTCCGCCGGCCTTGGTTGGACGCATGTACGCCTTTTACGCCCAGCACTGCAGCCGCTGGGGGGCTTGGGGCAGCAAATATCTGAGCGAAACCTTTTTTGCAGCCCTGGCCGCCGATCCGCAGTTGCGGCGCCATCTGGTGCTTTTCAGTGCCCATCGCGGCGATGCGGCCGAGCCGGTGGCGATGTCGCTGTGCGTCCACGCCGGCGACCAGCTCTGGGGGCGCTACTGGGGTAGTGATGAGGAGATTGATTGCCTGCATTTCGAGGTCTGTTATTACGCTCCGATTGCCTGGGCAATCGAGCGCGGCATCCGCGCTTTTGACCCTGGCGCTGGTGGTAGCCACAAGCGCCGGAGGGGCTTCGTGGCCCAGCCCCGGGTCAGCTTGCACCGCTGGAGCGATCCACGCTTTGCTGCGATCCTGCAGCGCTGGTTGCCTGGAGCCAACGCGGAGATGGCCGAGGCGATGGCGGCCATGAATGCTGAGCTTCCTTTCACGGCTGCCTACGATCCTCCCCATGCCTGAAGTGCTCTCCAGTCGCCAACAACTCGATGACCAGCTCTCCCAGCGGTTCATTGCCTTAGACCCAGCCGGCTACTTCCTGATCCGCATCGATCGCGAGGCCGCGGAGCTGGTGGTTGAGCACTACGGCAATGGCATCGACGAGCGGGGATTGGCCACCGATCCCGAGACTGGAGAAGTGTTGAGCTGCCGCGGCGGGGACAATGTTCGATTGCCCCAGGCGGTTTTCCGGGGCCGCAGTGCCAAGCAATTGGGTATTGACCTGACCGAAGGGCCTGCTCCCCACCCCGTCTCTTGCCTGGATCACGCGCTCTACCTAGGCCGAGAGCTTCAGCGGGCTGAGTTTTGTATGGAGCAAGGTCTGGAGTACATCCAAGACTGAGATAACCAAGCCGATCAAGTTGATATAAACTTGCCGGCTGGTTTTGGCTGCAAAGGTTAGACCGGTTGAAGTTCGCGGCTGGGCTTGGCTGTGGTTTTGGGTGGATCGGGTGGCAGGGTGGCGAGCTGTTCTTCAATCTCGCGTCGCACAATTGCTCGGTATTCGAGGAAGTGTTCGTTGTGAGCCAAGATCGATAAGAAGCCGGTGAAACGCTTCGGGTTGTGGCGAGCCATGCCATATAGCGCTTTCCAGAAGCGCACCCTGGTGTTGCGTTTCAGGCCTTGGCGCCAAAGAATTATTCCTAGGGCACGCAGATCAACCCAGCTGGTTGGCTTGGCCGGACGGCTGCCTGGAACAACCAACTTCTTCCATTGCTGGGGTGGCAGTTTCAGGAAGTAGGAATAAACGCGATCAATGAAAGCGTTTGGCTCATAAAGGGCGCCGAAGGCGTCCACATACTCATTGGCAATGTCCCGAATCGGCCGAGTGGGCGCGAAATTGAGCAGATTGGTTTGGTTGACCCCTTTTGCAGCGGCCTTGCCTTCGATCAAGCGACCTTCTTTCTCAAGGCGATGCCAGAGAGCTGTGTTGGGAAGTGCCTGCAGCATTCCCATCATGGCGTGGGGGATACCGGTGCGGGTCACAAACTCCACAATTCTGCGGCCTGCGCCGTCTTTTTCACCGTCGAATCCGATGATGAAACCAGCCATCACCCGCAATCCGTAGGAGGTGATCTTGTTTACGGAATCTTCGAGAGAGCTCCGGGTGTTTTGTAGTTTGCCGGCTGTCTCCAGGCTGGATTCGTCTGGGGTTTCAATGCCGAGGAAGACGCTCTCAAAGCGGCATTCCACCATCATTTGCATCAGGTCATCGTCGGCCGCTAGATCTACAGAGGCCTCAGTAGCGAAGCTGAAGGGGAAGCCATTATCGATTTGCCACTGGCGCAGGAGCGGCAGCAGCAATTTGACATTGCGCTTGTTACCGATGAAGTTGTCATCTACCAAGAACACCGAGCGGCGCCAGCCCAAGTCGTAGAGGTACTGCAGCTCGGCTACCAGCTGTTCGGGATTCTTGGTACGAGGTTTACGCCCATACAGCACGATGATGTCGCAAAACTCGCACTGGAAGGGGCAGCCCCGGGAGAACTGCACCGACATCTCTGAGTAGGCGTCCAGCTCAAGCAGGTCAAAGCGGGGAATCGGCGTTCCAGTTACGTCTGGTTTGACGCCTTCAGAACTAAAGCGCCCATTGGTGTCACCCCGCTCAATGGCTTCGATGAACATTGGCAGGGTGATTTCGCCCTCGTCGAGGATCTTGTAATCCACCAAGTCGAGCTCGGGGGCATCCGGGGTGGAGCTGGCAAAAGGGCCTCCCACCGCTACGGGGATACCTCGCTCCTTGGCTTTGCCGATCTGAGTGGCCATATCGGCCTTCTGCACGATCATCCCGGAAATCACCACCAGCTCTGCCCAGTCCCACTCGGCTTCGGTGACCTCGCGGACGTTGCGGTCTACCAGCTTCATTTCCCACTTCTGGGGCAGCAGGGCGGCAACGGTGACCAGCCCCAAGGGCGGTAACAGCACCTTGCGGTCGATCAGTTCGAGAATTTTTTCGTAGCTCCAGAAGGTTTTCGGAAACTCTGGGTAAACGAAGAGGGTGCGCATGCAGACAGCCGAGCTGGGATTGTGACCGGGATGAACCAGGGCGCTTGTTCTGCGCTGATATGCGGTGTTTGTAAGAGAAATCTTAGGAGGTCTGGGGAGTGGCTGAAGGTTGCGGGCTTTCTGCTGTAATGGCGTCACCTTCAACTGGTGGACTGCCATGGCTGCCGCGATTTACCTGGGTTTGTTTGGTGGTGGCTTGGCCCTCGCCATTGCAGCATCGATCGTGCTGCGCGGTATCAAGCTGATTTGAGCTCAAGCCTCAGGCGCCTGCGGCTGATCAGTTCCAGCAGGCCCAAGGCGAAGCCAGCAGCTCCGAGCACCGCAAAGGTGCCGTGAAGTCCGAAGGCCAGGCTCATGGCAGCTGCCATGAGGCCACTCAGTCCTCCCCCTCCTAGGAAGGCGATCTGCCCCAGCCCGGCCATGCGGCCCCGGATGGCTATTGATGCTCCCACCTGGCTGATGAGATTGACCCCTGCCAGCAGGCAGGCCGTGCCGGCTCCGAGGGCGAAGGTGGCCGCCAGACCTATCCCCACCGTCGTTGGGTTGCTGAATGCGGCCATGGCGAGCTGGGCTGTTGCGGTGATCAAGGTGCAGCTTCCCAGTAGCAGGGCTGGTCGCTGGCTCAACCAGCGACTGTGGCGCTGCAGCACCAGTCCGCCGCTGATGCTGCCTGCTGCCAACACGCTGGTGAATGTGCCTAAGGCCTGGGGGGAGGGCCCCAGCAGATCCTTGGCCATTAAGGGAGCCAGCCCGGGGTGGAAGAACCCCAGCAAACAAGCCAGCGCTGTGTAGGTCAACACGTGCCTCAGCACCGGACCACTGCCCCGCCAGGCTGCCCTGAGGCCACTGCTGGCTCCCGCCACGCTGCGTTGTTCGAGTTCCCGGTTGGGATTCAGTAGCAACAGCACCGAGGCGATGGGGATTAAGAAAGTGGCGGCATCGATCGCCAAGGCCGTGCCCGCGCCTGTCCAGGCCAGCAGCCAGCCCCCCAGGGGCGGTCCCACCAGCTTGCCTACGTTGAACACCACCGAAAAGCTGGTGAGATAGGGCGCTAGTTGCTCCGGCTCCTCCACCAGCAGGGCGCAATATTTGTTGCGCGCCGTGAGTTCGTAGGCACTCGCGACGCCTACCAGCAGGGTGCTTAGTAGCAGTAGGCCTACCTGCAGGCCGCCTTCGCTGAGAGGTATCGCAATGGCTCCAAGGATGCCGGCTGCGAAAAGTCCCCATTGGGAACGGATCAGCACGGTTTCGCAGCCCAGCCTGTCGGTCACAACCCCGGCGGGTCCACTCACCAGCAGGGAAGGCAGGGCCAGCACAGCGAAATGGAGGGCCAGCACCATGGGATTGCCGCTGCCATCCATAAGGATCCAGCCTTTAGCGGTGAGCCCGGCGAACGATCCCGCTGTGCTCAACCCTGAGGCAACCAGAAATGTGGTGCGCTGATGCTTACGCCAGCTCAAGCGCCAATGCTGCGGGCGCCCACCACCTCGCCGAGTAGGTCGTAGGTGTCGGCGGCGGTGATGCGTACGGGCACGAGAGTACCTGGTGCGGCGCAAAGGCCCCCTTCGCCAGGAACCACCCGAACCTCACCATCCACCTCCGGTGCGAAGCGGGCGCAGCGGCCCAGCATCTCGCCGGTGCTCGGGTTTTCCTGCTCGATCAACACATCCACGATCTTCCCCACCCAGGAGGCATTACGAGCAGCGGCGATCGGTTGCTGCAGGGCCATCAAGCGGTCTTTACGGTCGAGCGCGATCTCGTGAGGTATCTGATCTGGAAGCTCTGCTGCAGGGGTGCCCTCCTCTGGAGAGAAGGTAAATACGCCCACGTGGTCGAACTGCTGCTCGGCCACAAAATCCAACAGGTGCTGAAATTGCTCCTCCGTTTCGCCGGGGAAGCCCACGATGAAGGTAGTGCGCAGCACTGCCTCGGGCAGTTGCTCGCGGATGCGGCCAAGCACACCGGCTGTCACGTCTGCCTGCCAGGGGCGGTTCATAGCCCGCAGCACGTCGGGATGGCTGTGCTGAAGCGGCAGGTCCAGGTAAGGAAGCACGTTGGGCACCTCCCGGTAGGCAGCCAGCACCGCCTCAGTAAGGCCGGTGGGATAGGCGTAGTGCACTCGGATCCAGGGAATCTCCACCTCGCCGAGGGCCCGAAGTAGCTCAGCCAGCTGGGGCTTGCCGGCTAGATCGAGGCCGTAGTTGGTGGTGATCTGGCTGATCAGCACCAACTCCTGCACTCCCTGGGCCGCAAGTGCCTGAGCCTCGGCCACGATCGAGGCGATCGGGCGAGAGCGTTGATTGCCGCGCAGGTGGGGAATGATGCAGAAGGCGCAGCGGTAGTCGCAGCCCTCGGCCACCTTCAGATAGGCGACCGCCTCGCTGGTGGTGCGGTAACGGGGCAGGTGCTCATCGGCCACGAAGGTGGGGCTAGCGCTCACCTGGTTGACCCGTTCGCCGGCCTCAACCCGTTCCAGCACGCTCACGATGTGCTGGTAGTCGCCAGTCCCCACGATTGCCTTGGCTTCGGGCAGGCTCTCCAGCAGCTCCTCCTGGAAGTGCTGGGCCAGGCAGCCGGCAATGATCAGTTCCTTGCCCAGCTCAGCAAGCTCTACGAGTGTGCGTACCGACTCTTCGCGCGCTTCCTGGATGAAGCTGCAGGTGTTCACCACCACGACGCTGGCGTCGGTCTCATCGGCGCTCACCCCGTAGCCGGCCTGGGCAAGCAGGCCAAGCATGTGCTCGGTGTCCACGCGATTTTTTTCGCAGCCCAGGTGGGCAAAAGCCACGGTGGGCTTGGCTACAGGGGCGTGGGATTCCTGGGTCACAGTTTTGCCAGGGCAGAGATTCACCCTACGTTGCGCGCTGACGGCGTCCTAATGCCCAGGTTTGCTCCTGCCACAATCAGGCCAGCCTGGGCTCCGACCCGTGACCTCATCCCGCCTCAGCCAGCGCCTTAGTTCCACTCGGCGCCGCAGTGATCCAGCCCGCCGCTGGGCCCGGGTAGCCATGGCTGTATTGGCCACCATCGGCGCCCTCGACACCGGCGCGATCACTTTGAAGCGTTGGGGTCTGCTCGGTCCGCTGAGTTGCCCTGGCGGCGCGGAGGGCTGCGACAAGGTTTTGAACAGTGCCTGGGGCAGCGTGTTTGGCCAGCCCCTTTCGCTGTTCGGTTGGCTGGCGTACGGGGTGGTGCTGCTGCTAGCGGTGCTGCCACTAGTGCTGCGCGGCGATTCCCGAGCGGCCCTCGCCCAGCGCAGCTGGTGGGGGTTGTTGCTACTCAGCACGGGCATGGCCGTTTTCAGCCTGCTGTTAATGGGGCTGATGGTTCTGAAGATTCAGGCTTTCTGTTTCTTCTGCGTTCTCTCGGCCATTCTCAGCCTGAGTCTGTTTGTGATCAGCCTCGTGGGAGGGGAGTGGGAAGACCGCGGCCAGCAGGTGTTCCTGGCCGTGATCGTTGCCCTGCTAGTGGGCATGGTGGGGCTGGGTTGGGCTGCTTCCGTGGATCGCCCCGCCGCTGTGCGGGGTGCTGGCGCGCCTCCTGTCGTTGTAGCCACCAGCCGTCCAGAAGCGGTTGCCCTGGCAGAACACCTCAGCCGCGCCGGCGTGGTGATGTACACGGCCTACTGGTGTCCCCATTGCCATGAGCAGAAGGAGTTGTTCGGCAAGGAAGCCAGTGCCAAGTTGAGCCTGGTTGAGTGCGCCGCTGACGGCCAAAACAGCCAGAAGGCGCTGTGCGACACCAAGGCAATTGAGGGCTTCCCCACCTGGGAGATCAACGGCAAGCTCGATTCCGGTGTGAAGCCCCTGGCTGAGCTCGCCCGGCTCTCCGGTTACTCCGGCCCAGTGCCCTGAACAGCGGCAGTGCTCGGGGACTGGTGCAGCTGTTGGTCGGTGTGCCGCCGCCAGAAGGGCTGGGTGCTTGCTGCATCGGTGCGGTGGTGTCCGCCGCGGCTCTCGGAGCGGAACAGGGCTGCTTCGAGCAGCAGCTCGGCCAGCACCAGCCGTTGGTGCAGCTCCTGCAGTCGTCGCAGTGCTGGCATTGCCGCTGTCTCGAATTGGACGCTCTGGCCTGGCACAACGATTTGTAGTTGCCGCCAGGCAGGGCTTGCTTCAAGCTGACGGCGCTGGCCACGCAGCTGCAGGAGGGCAGGCCCAAGGGAGTGGCCATTGCGCTCTACCCCCGCCACCTGCCAGCAAAGATCCCGCAGGGTGCTGATCTGGGCCTCAAGGCTTTCTTGTGTAGGCAAGGGCAGCTGGGTTGTGGCGGGCAGTTCCCCTCGGTTGGCTGCGGTTGCTCTGCCTGGTGCCAGCTCGATTTTGCGCAGCTGGCGGGCAAACACCAGGCACTCCATAAGGGAGTTGCTGGCCAGCCGGTTGGCCCCGTGCACGCCCGTGCAAGCCACTTCGCCTACGGCATAGAGGCCAGGCACGCTGGTGGCGGCATTTAGATCTGTCCAGATGCCGCCCATCCAATAGTGGGCGGCTGGGGCCACTGGGATCGGCGCCCGGGTGGGCTCCAGCCCCAGTTCGCGGCAACGGCCCAGAATCGTGGGGAACTGGTGCTCAAGCCGTGGCAGCCCCACAGGGCGCAAGTCCAGCCATAGATGGTCCACGTCCAGGGCGCGCATCCGTCTGGCCAGGGCGCGACTCACCGCATCCCTTGGGGCGAGATCTCCTCCCGGCAGCTGGGCCACTGGGCTGGCCCCCGACCCGTCCACCAGGCGGGCCCCTTCGCCGCGCACAGCCTCCGAGATGAGGAAGTGGGGAGCACCTGGCAGCATCAGGGCCGTGGGATGGAACTGCACAAATTCCAGATCCCGCAGTTTGGCGCCCGCTTGCCAGGCCATCACCACCCCGTCGCCGCTCGCCAGGCTGGGGTTGGTGGTGTGGGCGAACAGGTGGCCACCTCCCCCCGTGGCTAGAACTACCGCCCGGGCCGCCAGCCAGTGGAGACGGTTTTGCTCAAGTACGGCCAGCCCCACGCAGCGGCCCTGTTCCAACCAGAGCTGCAATGCCACCACTCCCTTGCGCTGTTCGAGCTGGGGTCGCAGCAAAACCTCCCGTTCCAGGGCCTCCACTAGGGCGCCGCCGGTGCGGTCTTGGGCATGCAGCACCCGCCGATGGCTGTGGGCAGCCTCAAGGGTTGTGCTCAGATTTTCGCCGTCGCGGTCGAAGGCCATGCCCAGCTCCAGCAGGCGCTCAACGCAGGCTGGAGCTTCATGCACCAGACGCTCCACTGCCGCCTGATCGCAGAGCCCACCCCCAGCCATCAGGGTGTCGTCGATGTGGCTCTGGAAGCTGTCGTTGGGCCGTGTTACCGCGGCGATACCCCCTTGGGCCCAACGGCTGGCGGATCGAGGGGTGCTGGTTGGATCGTTGTCCTTGCTAAGCAACAACACCCGCAGGTGGCGGGGCAGCTCGAGGCAGGCCATCAATCCGGCTGCTCCGCTGCCGACAA
>CAZKER010000311.1:0-14913 GCA_964551845.1 uncultured Cyanobium sp. | reverse complement strand
CACCGTGGTGGCTGTTGGTGGCAAGGTGGCCGCCGGTCCGATCCCCCTGGGAACGGCCGACTTCATGGTCCACCACATTCACGCCTTCACGATTCACGTGACGGTGCTGATCCTGCTGAAGGGTGTTCTCTATGCCCGCAGCAGCCGCCTGGTTCCTGATAAAGCGAACCTCGGCTTCCGCTTCCCCTGCGACGGCCCCGGCCGTGGCGGTACCTGCCAGGTGTCGGCTTGGGACCACGTGTTCCTTGGCCTGTTCTGGATGTACAACTCCCTGTCGATCGTCATTTTCCACTTCTCTTGGAAGATGCAGAGCGACGTATGGGGCACCGTCAACGCTGACGGCAGCGTCCAGCACATCACCAATGGCAACTTTGCCCAAAGCGCCATCACCATTAATGGTTGGCTGCGGGACTTCCTCTGGGCCCAAGCCGCACAGGTGATCAACAGCTACGGCTCGAGTTCCAGTGCCTATGGCTTGATGTTCCTGGGAGCCCACTTCATTTGGGCCTTCAGCCTGATGTTCCTGTTCAGTGGCCGCGGCTACTGGCAAGAGCTGATCGAGTCCATCGTCTGGGCTCACAACAAGCTGAGGGTTGCACCCGCCATCCAACCGCGGGCGCTTTCCATCACCCAGGGCCGTGCTGTCGGTGTCGCTCACTATTTGTTGGGCGGTATTGCAACAACCTGGGCATTTTTCCTGGCCCGCATCGTCGCGGTCGGCTGACCTTTCCTGACCTCTCCCAATGGCAACGAAATTTCCTTCGTTCAGCCAGGGTCTGGCACAGGACCCGACAACCCGCCGGATTTGGTACGGCATTGCCACGGCTCACGATTTCGAGAGCCACGACGGCATGACCGAGGAGCGGCTTTACCAAAAGCTGTTCTCAACCCACTTCGGTCACCTGGCCATCATTGGCCTATGGGTTTCGGGCAACCTGTTCCATATCGCCTGGCAGGGCAACTTTGAGCAGTGGGTCGCCGATCCTCTGCATGTCCGTCCCATCGCTCACGCGATCTGGGATCCCCACTTCGGCCAAGGAGCCATCGCCGCCTTCACACAGGCTGGCGCTTCCTCCCCTGTAAACATTGCTTATTCGGGTCTGTACCACTGGTGGTACACGATCGGTATGACCACCAACGCTGAGCTTTATCAGGGTTCCATCTTCATGATGATCCTGTCGGCTTGGGCCCTGTTTGCAGGCTGGCTCCACCTTCAGCCCAAGTTCCGGCCATCTTTGGCCTGGTTCAAAAATGCTGAATCCCGGCTAAACCACCACCTGGCGGTTCTGTTCGGTTTCAGCTCCATCGCTTGGACCGGTCACCTGGTTCACGTGGCTATCCCTGAGGCCCGTGGTCAGCACGTGGGTTGGGATAACTTCCTCTCAGTGCTGCCTCACCCCGCAGGTCTGGCTCCTTTCTTTACTGGCAACTGGGGTGTTTACGCCCAGAACCCCGACACCGTCTATCAGCAGTTCGGCACTGCTGAAGGTTCAGGCACCGCGATTCTCACCTTCCTCGGCGGGTTCCACCCCCAGACGGAAGCCCTGTGGCTCACGGACATCGCCCACCACCACCTGGCGATCGGTTGCATCTTTGTGATCGCTGGCCACATGTACCGGACCAACTTCGGTATCGGCCACTCGATTCGCGAGATTCTGGAAGCCCACAACCCACCCAAGGGCACCCCTGGTGACCTCGGCGCCGGTCACAAGGGTCTCTACGACACGATCAACAATTCGCTCCACTTCCAGCTCGGTCTGGCGCTGGCGTCTTTGGGTGTGGTCACCAGTCTGGTGGCACAGCATATGTATGCGATGCCGTCCTACGCGTTTATCGCTAAGGACTACACAACGCAGGCAGCGCTTTATACCCACCACCAGTACATCGCCATCTTCCTGATGTGCGGTGCTTTCGCCCACGGTGCGATCTTCTTAATCCGCGACTACGACCCGGAAGCCAACAAGGACAACGTGTTGGCTCGGATGCTTGAGCACAAGGAAGCCATCATCAGCCACCTGAGTTGGGTCTCCTTGTTCCTCGGTTTCCACACCCTGGGTCTCTACGTTCACAACGACGTGGTCGTGGCATTCGGTACTCCCGAGAAGCAGATCTTGGTTGAACCCGTTTTTGCTCAATTCGTCCAGGCCGCTTCCGGCAAGGCGATGTACGGCATGGATGTGTTGCTATCTAATTCTGCATCCGCGGCTAGTACGGCTAGCGCTGTTTATCTGCCTGGTTGGATCGATGCAATCAATGGCGGCAACGATCTGTTCCTGCAGATTGGTCCTGGTGACTTCCTTGTTCACCATGCTATTGCGCTCGGTCTGCACACCACGACTCTGATCCTGGTGAAAGGTGCCCTGGATGCTCGGGGTTCCAAGCTGATGCCTGATAAAAAGGACTTCGGCTATTCCTTCCCCTGCGACGGTCCCGGCCGTGGTGGTACCTGTGACATCAGTGCCTGGGACTCTTTCTATCTGAGTGTCTTTTGGGCTCTGAACACGGTTGGTTGGGTCACCTTCTACTGGCACTGGAAGCACCTCGCCATATGGCAGGGCAACGTGGCTCAGTTCAACGAATCCAGCACCTATCTAATGGGTTGGTTCCGCGACTACCTGTGGCTCAACTCCTCTCAGCTGATCAACGGTTATAACCCGTTTGGCAGCAACAACCTGGCCGTTTGGTCCTGGATGTTCCTGTTCGGTCACCTGGTTTGGGCTACTGGTTTCATGTTCCTGATCTCTTGGCGCGGCTACTGGCAGGAACTGATCGAGACCATCGTCTGGGCTCATCAGCGCACTCCGCTCGCCAACCTGGTGGGCTGGCGTGATAAGCCAGTTGCCCTATCGATTGTTCAGGCACGTGTGGTGGGTCTTGCTCACTTCACTATCGGCTACATACTCACGTATGCAGCATTCTTGATTGCCTCCACCTCAGGCAAGTTCGGCTAATCGCAGTCTGCTTGTTCCCTCGAGGGACGAATTAACCCCGGCGTTTGCCGGGGTTTTTTGTTGTCTATTGGTTGTTGTTTGCCTTGCCACTCGGGGATAGTTCTCCTGCCCAGAAGGTCAGCTCTCCCCGCTTGCAACTCAACGCCGTCTGGCTGCTGTCTCCACTCGCTGGGCAGGCGGGTCACCCGTTGCTTTGTGCCCGGAAGCGATTGTTGATTGAGCCGTGCTCAATAGATAACTCAAATAAACTCCAATAAAAAAGCCCCGACTAGTCGGGGCTTTTAGAGGATGTGAATGCCGCTTGGGATTCAGTTGACGCTCCAGACGCCGCCAGCGATGTTGACCAGCGGGGCAACGATGGTTGTGCCGGCAAGGAACCAAGCAAATGCTGCGCCGCCGCAGCCACCGAGCCAGAAGCCACTGGCAAACTCTGCCCAACCAGCTTTGGTGAACAGGTCCGCGGGAGGATTGTCGATGGTGGCGTCAGCCGGCTGGATGTTGGGGCCGTTGCCAGCGGTGCCGTAGATCGAGAGGCACACGGTCAGTATCGAAACAAGTCCGATCGAGGCGAGCAAACCAGCGGTGCTGGCGTACTCGGTGAGCCGCAGGGGTCCACAGATGGCGAAGGGGCCGTACAGGAAGAAGCCGTGGGCCATCCCCACTTCCAAGCCGCGACGGTTCGGCGAGAGGGAGGGGCGGTAGGCGGGCAGGGCATTGAGGAAGGCCCGGCTGAAATAGCTGCTGTTGACTGGTGTTGCCAAATTGCCGACGCAGGGGTCGGCCACGGGGGTCACGGTCATGGTGGCGGGGGTAGGCGGTGAGGCTGAGCGACGGCTTTGGATCGGGCTCAGTCGCGGGCTTCGATCACGTTGAAGAGCAGGGCCATGGCCACGGCTGGGCCGAGGATTCCAACAAGTGGTACCAACACCGAGGGCAACCAGGCGGCGGCAAATACTCCAGTCATGGCTCGGGCCAATAGCAACCATCAATACTGTACGGAGACCACCCGATGCAGCCTTAGGGGCTGGCTAGGGCGACATAAAAATTCAATCCCAGTAACCCTTCACTTCCTTCAGGGGCCGCTGCCCCGCAAGGTGGCGCGCACCCGGTAAATCGGCCGCCCCTGGCTTTCGTGGTAGGTGCGCATCTGCAGTTCGGCTAGCAGGCCAAAGCAGAAGAGTTGCACCCCCGTGAGAAAGCTCAGCAGGGCCATCAACAGCAGGGGGCGATCGCCGATGTCGGCGCCAAGCAGTAGTTTTTCGCCCACCAGCCAGAGGCCGATCAGCAGGCCTGCACCCATGGCGGCCAGGCCGCCGAAGCCGAACACATGCATGGGCCTGGTCAGGAAGCGCTTCATGAACCAGACCGTCAGTAGGTCCATCAGAACCCGAAAAGTGCGGTCGAGCCCGTACTTGCTCTCCCCAAAGCGACGGGGATGGTGGTTCACTTTCACCTCGCTAATACGGGCTCCTTCGATGAACGCCAGGGCGGGCAGGAAGCGGTGCAGTTCGCCGTAGAGGTTTAGATCTGTTACAACCTCCCGCCGGTAAGCCTTGAGCGAGCAGCCGTAGTCGTGCAGGCGCACCCCAGTGACCCGGGCGATCAAGCGGTTGGCGATTCGGCTTGGCAGCAGCCGTTGCATCGCCGCATCCTGGCGCTGGTGGCGCCAGCCGCTTACTAAGTCGAAGCCCTGCTCGAGCTCGGCCAACAACAGGGGGATATCAGCAGGGTCGTTCTGCAGATCGCCATCGAGGGTCACAATCACCGCACCGCCGCTGGCGTCAAAACCGGCTGCCATTGCCGCCGTCTGGCCGTAATTGCGCCGCAGCAGTACGGCCACTAGCTCTGGTATCGATGCGGCCAGCTGGCCGAGCACCGTCCCTGTGCCATCCCTGGATCCATCGTCCACCAGAACCAACTCAAAGCCCAGGCCCAGCGGTCGCAGCGTCGCCAGCAACTGCTCCACCAATTGAGGCAGGCTCTCCTCTTCGTTGTAGAGGGGCACCACGACGGAAAGCTCGGGCTTGCCTTCTCCCGTTTGCTGCATTTCGTTCTGCGCCCTGGCGTCGACCCTAGGTGGGTAGGGGACTGCCGTCATGGCTGTGCATAACCCGCCCCGCTCCCCGTAGTTCCAGTCGGTAGTGGCGCGCCACCGGATCGGGGTTGTGGGGTGCAAGGTCGTCGAGGCCGATGCCGTTGCGGCCGTGGGCTACGCCGGAGCTATGCAGATAGCGGCCGCGATCGAGATGCAGTCCCACATGGGTGCAGCGCTGGGGTGTGCCAAAAAAGATCAGGTCGCCGGGCTCCAGCAACTGCACCTGGCCCGGCTGCACCGCCACCGGCTGGCAGAAACGCTCCTGCAGGTAGGCATCGCGCGGAATCCATATGCCGGCGCTGGCGTAGGCCCTCTGCACCAGCCCGGAGCAGTCGTAGTTGGGGCCCAAGCTGCCGCCCCAGAGGTAGGTGTTTGGCATGCACCGGGCGGACTCGGCGAAGGCCAGTACCGGGGCCAGCTTGCGGGCAATATGGCAGCGGTGCAGAAGTTGCGGCTGGGGCCGGGTGCTCGCTAGTGCTCTTCCCAGCAGGGCATCGGGCTCGAGCCAGCCTGGGTAGCCATCGTCGAGCAGGCGTACCCGCAATCGCATCCCTTGCACTGAAGCTGCAGGGCTGGTCAGGATTTGCAGGTGGCGGTTTGGCCAGGCTTGGCTGGCCAAACCGCCACTGCGGGGCTGGCTGTAGAGATCCACGCTGGCAGTGAGCTGCCAGATCGTGCCGGCGATGAGCCATTCCGGTGCGGCAGGGGTGCCGGCAGTCAGCTGGGTCGGGTCAATGTTGTTTACTGTCGCCACACCTAATCTCGCCACAACGTTGGCCGGCGGTGATGGCTTTTTACAGCCCCGATCCAGCCATGGCTCAGATCCTGGCCGATCTGGTGCGGGCTCTGGAGCTTGAGGGGAGGCCGGGTTTGGCCCAGCACCTTTCCATTACCTGGCTCCGCTACGACCAGCCCTTGATTGGCCGAGCCGCCGATCTGGATCCAGATCTGTTCTGGGGCCAGCCGGTGCAAGGTGCGAGCTGGACGGGAGAGCGTCCTCGCTACCCAGCCAGCGTTGTGAAGCTGGTGTATTTGGTGGCAGCTGAGGCCTGGCGCCAGGCTGATCTACTTGCCGACACGCCTGAGCTTCGGCGTGCCCTGTCAGACATGATTCGCGACTCCAGCAACGACGCCACCTCCCTTGTAGTGGATCTGCTGAGTGGCACCACCAGCGGCCCCTCCCTGCCCCCCGAGCGCATGGCCCACTGGGTGGAGCAGCGTCAGCTGGTGAATCGCTGGCTGAGCGAGCTTGGCTGGCCGGAGCTGCAGGGCTGCAATGCCTGCCAGAAAACCTGGGGAGACGGGCCCTACGGCCGGGAGCGTGACTTCTACGGTGCCGAACTGGAAAACCGCAATCGGCTCAGCACCGATGCGGTCGCCCGTCTGTTGCAGGCTGTGCTGGCGTCGGCCCTGGTGTCGCCACCGGCCTGTGCCCGTATGGCTGCCCTGCTGGCCCGCAGTCTGGATCGGGACCTGCGCCTTGCGGATCCGGAAAACCAAGTGGACGGCTTCATCGGGGAGGGATTGCCCGTGGGCTCTCGCCTCTGGAGCAAGGCGGGCTGGATGAGCCAGGCCCGGCACGATGCCGCCTACGTGGAGCTGCCAGCCGAGGACTCCTCGCGAAAAGCAAGACCATTCCTGCTGGTCATTTTCTCTGAGGGCCAGGCCTGCGCCCAGGATCCCAGACTCCTGCCCGAAATAGCTAGCCGACTGGCCGGAGCCAGCAGTAACTAAGCATCCGGGTTTGACAACGGAGAGGGAGGGATTCGAACCCTCGACAAGAGTTGCCTCCTGTAACTCCTTAGCAGGGAGCCGCTTTCAACCACTCAGCCACCTCTCCAGGGGCCAGACGAGCTTATCAGTGAGCCCCATCGCCTGGGGCCTCCCAAGCTGCCTGGGCGGGGGTGAGTCGCGGCAGGCGGTGCTTGAAGCCGCAGAGGATTTCCCAGGGGATGGTCTGGCAGCGATCGCTCCAGTCGGTGGGGGTTATTTGTTCGCCTCCTTCCTGGCCCAGCAGAGTCACCACCGACCCCACCTCCAATCCCAGGCAGTCGGTGGCATCGAGCACTAGCTGGTCCATGGTGATGGCTCCCACCTGGGGTAAACGTTGGCCAGCAAACAGCACTTCCAGCTGGTTGGAGAGCTGGCGGGGAACGCCATCGGCGTAGCCGATGCCAACAACGGCCAAACGGCTGGGGCGGCTGGTGCGGAAGCGATGTCCGTAGCTCACCCCCACCCCGGCGCCCACCTCCCGAATCAGGCTGACGCGGGCGTGCAGGGTCATGGCGCCCTGTAGGGGTGCTACAGAGGAGAGGTGGGGAGCCGGGCTGTGGCCGTATAGCGCCAGGCCGACGCGCACCAGGTCGTAGTGCAGCCGAGGGCTGCGCAGGGTGCCGGCTGAGTTGGCCAAGTGGCGGATGCCACCGTGCAGTCGCTGGTCCTGCAGGGCTTGCAGAACCGTCTCGAAAAGCCGTTGCTGTTGATCGGTGAGCCCGTCATCGGCGTCTGCTGACGCATCGGCACTAGCGAGGTGTGAATAGAGGCCGGCCAACTCCACGGCTTCCAGTTCCGTGATCGCGGCCACGAGCCTGGGGCCCTCCTGCCAGTCTGCCCCTAGCCGTGCCATGCCGGTGTCGAGCTTGAGCTGCAGGGCCATCGGGCGGCCTTGGCCGCTGGCGAGGTTTTGGCAGAGCAGGGCTTCGCGCATGCCACTGATGGTGGGCATGAGCTGCCAGTGCAGACAGCTGCGCAGCTCCTCTGCCTGGGTGAGATTGCCGAGCACCAGGATCGGCGCCTCGATGCCAGCCCGCCGCAGTTCGATGCCCTCAGCCAGGGTGGCGACGCCGCATTGGCTGGCTCCACCGGCGAGGGCGGCCCGGGCCACGGGGATCGAGCCGTGGCCGTAGCCGTCGGCCTTGACCACGGCCATCAGCTCGGCGTCGGCGCCGATGCAGCGTTTAAGGCTGCGGGCGTTGGCACTTATGGCTGCGGTGTTCACCTCTACCCAGGCCCGTTGCCGGGCCAGGGTCGCCTCATGGGCCGTGGCGCTCCCGCTGGTATCGGTCGCCTGGGTCACGGATGCCAGCGAATATTGCCACTAGCATGCCTCCCATCACGGGTGCTGGCATGGGCCACGTTCTCGTTCTAAATGCGTCCTACGAGCCCCTCAATATCACCACCTGGCGTCGGGCCGTGGTGATGGTTCTGAAGGGGAAGGCGGAGGGTCTTGAGCATGACCCCGATCACAGGATTCGCGAGGACACCCTGCTGCCAACAGTGATCCGCCTGCGTCATTTCGTGCGGGTGCCCTATAAGCAGTTGCCCCTGACCCGCCGCAACCTGTTTCACCGCGATGGCCATCGCTGCCAGTACTGCGGTGCCAGTGCAGACCAGCTCTCCGTTGACCATGTGGTGCCGCGCAGCCGTGGAGGCCTCGATACCTGGGAAAACGTCACCACTGCCTGTCTGCCCTGCAATGTTCGTAAGGGCAACCGCACGCCGCGGGAGGCGGCTATGCCCCTACTACGCCCACCCCATCGCCCTTTAAGCGGCTTCAGCTTTGAAGCCAGTCGCCAGATTTCGGCAGGGCAGCATGGCGAGTGGGCCAAATATGTGATTGGTTCTTGAGGCCCATCAGCTAGCTACTTGTTGGGCCAGCTCTTCGAGCTGGCGGCTCTGATCGGCGGCGATTGACGCTCCGATCAGATCGTGCAGCTGGCCGTTGAGCACCGGCTCAAGTGCGAAGTTGCGGCCGAGGCGGTGGTCGGTGGTGCGGTTGTCCTTGTAGTTGTAGGTGCGGATCTTCTCGCTGCGGTCGCCGCTGCCCACTTGGGCCAGCCTGGTGGAACGTTCCTGGGCGTTGGCTTCTGCCAGCTGGCGCTCATAGAGCTTGGCCCGCAGGATTTCCATGGCTCGCTCGCGGTTCTGTAGCTGGGAGCGCTGCTGGGTGCAGAACACCCGAATGCCGGTGGGCTTGTGCAGCAGGTCCACGGCCGTTTCCACTTTGTTGACGTTCTGGCCGCCGGCTCCACCGGAGCGGGCGGTACTGATTTCGATGTCGCCGGGGTCGATTTGAACCTCCACGGGATCGGCCTCCGGCATTACGGCGACCGTTGCGGTTGAGGTATGTACCCGGCCCTGGGATTCGGTAGCCGGCACCCGTTGCACCCGATGCACGCCGGCCTCGAACTTCAGCTGGCTGAAAACCCCATCACCCTTGATGGCGAGGATCAGTTCTTTGTAGCCCCCGAGCTCGGCTTCGGACGCGCTCACAGGTTCCACCCGCCAGCCCACCCCTTGGGCATAGCGCTCATACATGCGGGCTAGATCCCCGGCCCAGATCGCCGCTTCATCGCCACCGGCGCCGGCGCGAATCTCCAGCATCACGCTGCGCTCATCGCGGGGGTCTCGTGGCAGTAGGGCCACCGTGAGCTTGTCGCGCAGGCTGGCGGTGGCTTCCGCCAGGCTTGCCAGCTCCTCGGTGACAAGTTCCTCCATCGAGGGGTCGCCCCGATGTTCTTTCAGCAGGGCGCGGGCTTCTCGTTCTTCCTTTTCTAGTTTCTGCAGGCTCAGGTGGTCCTGCACCAAGGGCTCGAGTCGTGCTCTCTCTCGGGCGATGGCCTGCATCTGGCTGGGGTTTGCAGCCACGGCTGGATCTGCCAGCTGGCGCTCCAGGGTTTCGAAGGTGCGGCGGGCCGTTTCCAGGCGCTCATGCAGCAGGGAAGGATCCATCAGCGAGGTGGTAGGAGCCCACATGGGCACCAGACAACACAAAGCCGGGTGCCCGTAAGCACCCGGCTGGGGGGTTCAATCAGGCCTGAGGAGATCAGGCTTCGGCCGCAGCTGGGGCCTCGGTCGTAGCCTCAACTTTGGACTCCTGCTTGGCAGAGGCGTTGGAGAGGGAATCTGCCCCACCCATGCCGTACTTGCGCATGAAACGGTCGACACGGCCCTCGGTATCGAGGATTTTCTGGGTACCGGTGTAGAAGGGATGGTTGCCACTCCAAACATCGACGTGAAGCTCGGGTGAGGTGGAACCGGTGGTCATTACCACCTCTCCGTTGCAGATCACCTTGGCATCGGGATACCAGGTGGGATGAATTTCGGCCTTGGGCATGACTGGGTGGGGCTGATGGCGAGGAGAGGAAATCAGCGCTTGGAGAACTGGGGAGCCTTACGGGCTTTCTTCAGGCCGTACTTACGGCGCTCCTTGGCGCGGGGGTCGCGGCTGAGATGTCCCTCGGTTTTTAGGGGCTTGCGGTTGTCAGGGGACAACTCACAAAGGGCACGAGCTGCACCTTGCTTGATGGCATCGGCTTGGCCGGTCAGACCGCCTCCACGAACGTTTACGAGGAGGTCGTAGTCGGTTGCGAGACCCAGAGTCTTCAGGGGTGCTTTGACTGCTGCTAGGTAAACGGGGTTGTAGTTGAGGTAGTTGTCGCCAGGGCGACCATTGATGGTGACGGTGCCATTCCCGGGAACCACACGCACACGGGCTACTGCTGTCTTACGACGACCCGTACCCCAATAGACGACTTTGTTGGTGCTCATTGGGCGGCAGTGGCGGGATCGAGGGCAAGGGGCTGGGGTTGCTGGGCAGCGTGAGGATGCTCAGTGCCCTTGTAGACCTTCAGTTTGCGGAACAACTGGCGGCCGAGGGCGTTGTGGGGAAGCATGCCCTTGATGGCTTTCTCCACGATCCGCTCGGGAATCCGGGCTTGGAGGTGGGCGAAGGTTTCGGTCTTCATGCCACCAGGCCGGCCGGAATGGCGGCGGTAGATCTTCTGGGTCGACTTGTTACCACTCACCTTCACCTTGTCGGCGTTGATGACGATGACAAAGTCGCCGGTGTCGAGGTGGGGGGTGTAGCAGGGCTTGTTCTTGCCGCGCAGCACTTGGGCCACTTCGCTCGCCAGGCGACCGAGGGTCTGATTCTCTGCATCCACCAGATACCACTGGCGGTCGAGGGAATCGATAGAGGGCAGGGGGGTCTTGTTCATTTCGCCTGATCAGGCACCGGCAGGCCGGAAGTGGGGCAGGACAGCTGGTCGTTGGAAACCCAACGTCCGTGTTCAGAGACCTTACCGCCTGGCCGGCGCGCTCCCTGGAGGCAGCGGCGCTGAGCTGACGAAAGGCTTAGCTGAACCAGGCTGGAGATCCGGAGAGTCGGAAATCTCTAGCTGATACCGCGGCTGGCAATCATACCAGGCGGCTCTCGGGAACACTGGTTCTGGGTAGCCCACCCGCAGCAAGCAGAGGCCCTGGGGTGGTGCTGCGTCTTTCACTTCAACACGCCGGCATTCGCGCCAGCGGCGCTCGAAGGCGTCGCTGCTGAGCCTCCCCTCGCCAACCGCCACGAGTTGGCTGAGCACAAGGCGCACCATGCCGTACAGAAAGCCGCTGGCTTGCAGCTCCACGCTGATCAGGTCACCCTGGCGCTCCAACTTCACCTCCTGAAGGGTGGTGCGGCCGTGTGCTCGGCGGCTGCCCGCTCGCTGAAAAGCGGAAAAGTCGTGTTCGCCCAGCATGGCCCCCAGGGCCTGGCCCATGGCCTCTTCATCGAGCTGGCACCGATAGCGGTGCCAGCTCCAGGGGGCCAGGAACAGGTTGGGTGTGCGGGCGTTGTAGATCGTGTAGCGATATCGCCGGTAGCTGGCGCTGAAGCGGGCGTGCCAGCTGGAAGCAACTTCGACGGCTGCTCGGACGCGGATCGAGGTTGGTAGGCGTCCATTCAGGGCCTTGGCCCAGCGCTGCGCTGGAATTGGCCCAGCAGTTTCGAAGTGTGCCACCTGGGCAGCAGCATGTACGCCCGTATCGGTGCGGCCAGCCGCCATGGTGCGGTTGGTTCCCTGGGGATCCAGCCCTGCGATCGCTTGCTCCAGGGTTTGCTGCACACTGTGGGCATTGCTCTGCCGTTGCCAGCCGCAGTAGGCGGAGCCGTCGTATTGCAGGCAAAGAGCGATGCGACGCAGGGCAGGGGCGGTTGTTAACACGGGCACCATGCAGCCATTAAAAAACCGCGGTGGGGTTGCGCCACCGCGGCAGTTTGGTGTCTCGCCAGATGGGGAGAAGCTCAGACCAATTCGATGATGGCCATCTCGGCGTTGTCGCCGCGGCGCGGAACGGTGCGGATGATGCGGGTGTAGCCACCTTGACGCTCGCCGTAGCGGTCTTGGGCTTTGTCAAACAAGGCGTGAACCAACTGCTTGTCATAGATGTAGCCAATAGCGCGGCGACGGGCAGACAGGCTGCCGTCTTTGGCCAGGCTGATCATGCGCTCAGCTTCATCGCGCAACGCCTTGGCACGGGCTTTGGTCGTGGTCACACGACCTTCGCGGATCAACTGGGTGGTGAGACCACGCAGCATGGCTTTGCGTTGGTCGGCGGGGCGTCCCAGCATGGGGACTCGGCACTGGTGTCGCATGGGGCTGACTCAGGTGAGAAGGCTGTCGGGAAAGTCGCCGCCGATCAGGCGCTGGTGCGGCTCTGGGGCAGGGTGATACCGATGCGCTCCAGCGCTTCGATCACCTCGTCGGCTGACTTGGAGCCGAAGTTTTTGATCTCCAGCAGATCTTCGTAGCTGAAGCCCATCAGGTCGGAGACGGAGTTGACCTGGGCGCGCTTCAGGCAGTTGTAGGCCCGCACGGAGAGGTTGAGTTCTTCGAGGGGAATTTGGGCCTCGGCGGAGGGCTCGGGTTCAAGTCCGGGCTCTTCCACCATGGTCAAGCTGGCCAGGGGCTGGAACAGGCCAATCAGCTGGTTGGCTGATTGGGCCATGGCGTCGTCTGGAGTGACGCTGCCATTGGTTTCTATCTCCAGGCGCAGCCTTTCCCGAGCAGAGCCGCCTTCGCCCACAGCGGTTTCATCCACCGTGTAGTTGACCCGGCGAACCGGCTTGAACACCGCATCGATCTGAAGCAGATCGATGGCGCTGGTGTCTTCGCTGTGGCGATCGACAGGGCGATAGCCCACACCTCGCTCCACATGTACCTCCATTTCGAGGCTGTGGCCTTCGGCCACGGTCGCGATCAGGCGATCTGAATCGATTACCTGGACCTGGGAGGAAAACTGCAGATCCGCGGCGGTCACCGTCGCGGGGCCGTTCACCACCAAACGGCCGATCTCCAGCTCGCGGTTGCGACTGTTAACGGAAATCTGCTTGCAGTTGAGCAGAATGTCGAGCACGTCTTCACGAACTCCAGGCACGGTGGCGTACTCGTGGTTAACGCCGGAAATACGTACCGCAGTGATGGCGCTGCCTTCGAGGCTGCCGATGAGGACGCGTCGCAAGGCATTGCCAAGCGTGGTGGCCTGGCCGCGATCGAGCGGGCCGATCAGGAAGGTACCGGTCTGTGACCGGTCTTCCGCGACCTGATGCTCAATGCGGTCAATTTGATAGTGCAGCACGGTCTGAAGGGTCGAAAGGTTGGAGAAGGCCCTGGGGGCAGAAACGAGACGACGACTCAGACGCGACGGCGCTTGGAGCGACGGCAACCGTTGTGGGGTAGCGGAGTCACGTCGCGTATCAGGGTGATTTCCAATCCGGCCACCTGCAAAGCGCGGATAGCGGTTTCGCGGCCGGAACCAGGACCTCGAACCAGGACCTCGATCTGGCGCATGCCTTGCTCGAGGGCGCGGCGGGCGGCAGCTTCAGCTGCGGTTTGGGCGGCAAAAGGTGTGCCTTTGCGGGCTCCTTTGAAGCCGCTTGCACCGGCTGAGCTCCAAGAGATCACCTCTCCGGCCGTGTCGGTGATCGACACGATCGTGTTGTTGAAAGTGCTTTGAATGTGGGCAACGCCGTTGGGTACGTTGCGCTTCGTTTTCTTGGCGCCGGATTTTTTGGCTGGCTTTGCCATGGCGGGAAGGCCTGCTGATGCAGGAGGTGATCAGGGGAACGTCGGGGACCACCCTGGTGACGCCAGGCGCTTTCGCTGCTGGCGGCAGGATGGGAGCAGGTGAAATAAGGCGAGGCCTTACTTCTTTTTGCCGGCCACGGTTTTGCGAGCACCACGGCGAGTGCGCGCATTTGTACGGGTGCGCTGGCCACGCACAGGCAGACCCATGCGATGACGGCGGCCGCGAACACAGCCGATGTCTTGGAGGCGCTTAAGGGCCATGCCCTCTTGACGGCGCAGGTCGCCCTCAAGGGTGAAGGTCTCCGCCGCACCGCGCAACTTCTGGACGTCGGCGTCGCTGAGGTCTTTTACCCGGATGTCAGGGCTGACACCGGATTTGGCCAGAATCTTCTGGGCACGGGTAAGACCGATGCCATACACGTAGGTGAGGGCAATCTCAACGCGCTTTTCGCGTGGGATATCAACGCCGGCAATCCGAGCCACGTAGGAATTCGATGAGGGGGCAAGGGGCTCCGCCTAAGCGGAGCGGGGTAAATGATGCACAGCTGGCACCCAGGCGGGGCTTGCTAGGGCCGGTCAGCCCTGGCGCTGTTTGTGCTTGGGGTTGGTGCAGATCACCATCACCCTGCCGTGGCGACGAATCACCCGGCACTTGTCGCACATTCTCTTGACCGAGGCACGTACCTTCATGGAAGTTGTGCTCTCCTAATTTTCAAACCGACAACCTATCACACGAGTCAACACCAACTAGCAATTCAGACCAGCAGCGTGGCGATCCGTTCGGCGATTGCATCGACGCTGCCATTGGCTTCGATGGCCTTCAGCAGGCCCTGCTCCTGGTAGTGGCGGATCAGGGGTGCGGTCTGCTCCCGGTACACCTCAAGACGGTGGCGAATCACGCTTTCGTTGTCGTCAGCCCGGCCACGGCCCAGGAGCCTTTGGATCAACACCGCGTCGTCGAGCTCCATCAGCACCACCAGCTCGATCGGTTGCTGCAGTTCATCGAGCAGGA